>CAMDFC010000035.1 GCA_945897185.1 Chitinophaga pinensis
TAATGTTTCTTCTTTTATAGCGGTTATTTGTGCTCTAAGAAACAGTTTAATGTCTAAGGCAACTTGGTCATTTCTACTCCTTCCGGTATGTATCCTTTTTCCAATATCTCCAATTTTTTCTGTGAGCATGAATTCAATTTGGGAGTGAACATCTTCCACTTGCGGATCTATTTCGAACCTGCCCTCTTTAATTTGCTCCTCTATTTCGTTTAATGCAGCCACAGCTGTTTTTGAATCTTCAACGGTCATTAAACCTTGTTCACCCAACATGGTAACATGGGCAATAGATCCTTCCACATCAAAAGCAGCCATACGCAAATCAAATTCACGGTCGCGCCCCACAGTAAATTGCTCTATTCTTTCAGTGGTGTTTGTTGTTGTTTTGCTCCAAAGTTTCATGGTATTCATTTGGGTTGTTCAAGTTGAAGAATGGTCTCTTCCAAAAGTTCAATGTATCCTTTTATTCCTGCTTCAATTTCACTCATGTGAATAAATTCATTGGCTGTATGGCTTCTGGCAGAATCACCCGGACCAATTTTTAGTGCTGGAAAATTCATCAGGGCTTTATCGCTGGTGGTTGGAGATCCGTAATGTGGCCACCCGAGTTTTTTGCCTGCGTTAACAATTGGATGGGTCATGTCTATCATTGTTGACCTAAGCCTAAAGCTTCTTGGGGTGAGCTCACTTTTTACGACTTTTTGTATCTGTAGCATTATCTCCTCGAAAGTATAGTTCTCATTTACCCTCACATCAATGATAAACCTGCATATCGATGGAACTATATTATGGGCTTTGTTCTCTGTTTCAATGACAGTTACTTTCGCGGTTGACTTTCCTGTGAGTGGAGAAACTTTTTCAAAAATCAGCTCCTTGATGTTTTTGATGTCGTTTAATGCAACATCAATGGCGTTAATGCCTTCCTCCCTTGCTGCATGTCCAGCTAACCCATGGGCAACAGCATCGAGAACCAATAAGCCTCTTTCAGCCACAGCCATTTCCATTTTTGTGGGTTCTCCAACGAGTCCGCCTACAATCGTACTTCCTTGCAACTTGTTTTGAAAAACTGAATCATTTAGTAAAAGGGCAACACCATTTGTTCCAGAAATTTCTTCTTCGGCACTGGCAATCAAACAAAGATTGAAGGGGAGTGTTTCATTTTTATAGAAATAAATAAATGCTGCAATCAAGGCTACAAGTGGTCCACCTGCATCGTTGCTGCCCAATCCAATCAGCTTGTCACCAAGAAGGGTTGGCGTAAATGGATCTGTATTATAGCCTTTCACAGGCCTCACTGTATCATGGTGAGAGTTCAGGACAATCGTAGGCTTTGCTTGATCAAAATGGGAATTGACTGCATATACATTGTTGAGTAAGCGATGTGTTTCAATATCTTTCTCAATTAGAAAATGTTCAATACAGTTGGCCACTTCATTTTCTTCTTTGCTAAAGGAAGGAATGGAGATCATTTTTTTTAGAAGATCTATTGCATCTGAAGTTATTGTATTGAGCTTGTCCATTGTTTTTCTTTATCCATGAATGCTGGTACCAGTTGTTCCATTAACCAAAGCAAGCAATTCCATACCGTCTCCAATAACAACACGACTCACCCCTGTTTTTATGGCTACAAAAGCATTGTCCAATTTAGGTATCATTCCAGCAAAAATGAGATTTTCATTTTTAAGCGCTTGGTAATTTGTGGGGTCTATTGTTTTAATAACACTGTTTTCATCGTCAACATCCCTAAGTACTCCCTTTTTTTCAAACGAATAAATCAACGTGGTATTAAAATTAACAGAAAGTGCTTTTGCTATTTCCTGTGCAATGGTATCTGCATTTGTATTCAGTAGTTGGCCATTCCTGTCTTGTGTTATGGGTGCTACTACCAGAGAAAACCCTTTTTCTAATAGGTTGATGAATAGGGCTGCGTTTACTTGATCTATATCGCCAACATATCCATAGTCGATAGTAGGATGTACTCTTTTATGAGCAATTATAGCTTCTCCATCTGCACCTGTTAGTCCAATTGCTGTAGACTTTTTGCTATTTAAAGTAGCCACAATTTTTTTATTGATCCAGCCAGCGTAAACCATGGTTACAATTTTGAGCGTAGCCTCATCTGTTATCCTCCTGCCATCCAACATGTGTTGGGGGATGTTTAAGTCTTGTGCCAGTTCTGTAGCGAGTTTACCTCCACCGTGAACAAGTATTTTATAACCTTCTAATTGAGCAAAGGCGGATAAAAAGGTGTTTAATTTTACCTCATCATCTATGATGTTACTGCCTACTTTAATGATATGTACTGCTTGTTTCATTTTTCTAGTAGATTGGCAATTACTGCTTGTGCGGCCCAAACGCGGTTGGCTGCCTGTTGGGTAACAAGACTATGTTCACTATCCAAGATTTCATCTGCAAGTTCAACATTTCTTCTTACCGGTAAACAATGCATCACTTTGGCCTGGTTTGTGGATTTGAGTTTTTCAAGTGTCAACATCCAATTGCCTTGGTATGCAGGTGTATTTCCATAATCATTATAGGAACTCCAGTTTTTTACGTAGATGAAGTCGGCATGCTGCAGTGCTTCCTCTTGGTTATGACTGATTGTTGCTCCACGCGTAAACTCCTCACTCAGTTCGTATCCTTGAGGATGCACAATGGTGAAATCAGCTTCGCCCCATGCGTTTATCCATTGTGCAAAACTGTTGGCTACACATTGTGGAAGTGCTTTAACGTGCGGAGCCCAAGTAAGTACAATTTTGGGTTTTCGTTTAGAAGTAAAATTTGCACTCATGGCTTCTTCTATCGTAATAAGGTCGGTCAGACTTTGTAACGGATGTAGTGTAGCAGTTTCTAAACTCAAAACAGGAATGCCTGCGTATTTTATAAATTGATGAATGACGTGTTCGCTATAATCAGCATCCTTGTTTTTTAGTGATGGAAAAGTTCTGATAGCGAGTACATCAAAATACTTTCCCAAAATAGGAGCAGCGTCTTTCACATGCTCGGCGGTTGTTCCGTTCATAATGGCGCCATCTTCAAATTCCATGGCCCAACCTTCGGTTCCGATGTTGAAAACGACACATTCCATGCCCAATTGTTGTGCTGCTACTTGTGTGCTCAATCTGGTGCGCATACTTGGGTTCAAAAATAAACAACCCAATCTTTTGTTCTTCCCCAGTAACTCATCTTTGCGTGGAGATGATTTATATATTAGTGCTTGGTTGATCAATGTTGAAATAGAGGGAACATCATTAGACGAAATGAACTGTTTCATGGGTTAAGATTGGAGTTGAGCAATTGCTTTTTTTAAAGAAGCGATAAATATTTCAGCGTCTTCCATGGTAAGTGCAAGGGATGGAAGCAATCGAATTACATTTGGTTTGGCCTCCCCTGTGAAAATCTTATACTCCTGCAAGAGTATACTTTTTAGTTGTTTTAATTCATCGGGTACATCAAAGCCAATCATCAGTCCGAGTCCTCTTACATTGTTAATCTCTGGAATGGCTTTGAGTTCATTCATCAAATGATCGCCTATGTTTTTGGCATGTTGAATTAACTGTTCCTCTTCAATCACTTCTAAAACGGCAATTGCAGCAGCACAAGCAAGGTGATTTCCGCCAAATGTAGTTCCAAGCATAAAATGTTTGGCTTGTATTTTTGGGGAGATGATAATTCCTCCTATTGGAAATCCGTTGCCCATGCCTTTGGCCATGGTATAAATATCTGCGTTTACTCCAGCATAGTCGTGACTAAAAAATAATCCTGATCTGCCATAACCGCATTGAACACTATCTGCAATGTAGATGGAACCAAATTCATCACAACATTTTCTAATGGCTTGTAAAAAGTCATTGTTGGCAATATGAATACCGCCAACACCTTGAATGCCTTCTACAATAACTGCAGCAATGTTATTTCCTTCTTCTCCAAAACAATGTGTTAGTGCTTCTACATCATTGAATGGAAGAAAGATAATATTATCAGTCTCGTTTACTGGAGCGATAATCGATGGGTTGTCCGTGGCCGCTACAGCTAGCGAAGTGCGTCCATGGAATGATTTTTTAAAAGCAATTATTTTTTTTCTACCTGTATGGAAAGAGGCCAACTTTAATGCATTTTCGTTAGCTTCTGCACCAGAGTTACAGAGGAAAAGCGAAAAGTCTTTCTTACCAGAGACTGCTCCTAGTTTTTCTGCTAAAACGTTTTGCAGTGGTATTTTTATGGAATTGGAATAGAATGATATCTTGTCCAATTGTTGTTTTATGCTGTTTACCCAATGTGGGTGCTGATGGCCAATACTAATTACAGCATGACCGCCATACATATCTAGGTACTCCGTTTCTAAGTCATCCCAAACTCTTGAACCCATAGCCCTTGTGATGGTAATGTTGTTGATGGGATATACATTGAAAAGTTCCATATGGGGTAGTTTAAAATGCAGTAGATTTCAATAGAAGGCCAGCAGTTCTTTCTAAATTATACATGATGTTCATGTTCTCTATAGCTTGTCCACATGCACCCTTTAGTAGGTTATCAATTGCAGTGTGTACAACCAACATGTCGTTTTCTTTTTCCAGGTGAATAAGACATTTGTTGGTATTGACCACTTGTTTCAATGAGATTTGTTTTTTAGATACTATTGTAAATGGTGCATTTTCAAAATAGGAAGTATAAATAGTATATAGTTCTTCTAAAGATTTTTTTGAAGAAAGTGTAGAGCTAACAAAAATGCCTCTTGTAAAATCACCTCTCCATGGAACAAAATTTACTTTGATTGCTTTATTGTGTTGAGTTTGTTCGAGTGATTGATGGATCTCAAGGACGTGTTGATGTTGTAGTGTTTTGTAGGCTTGGATGTTGTTTGCTCTCCAACTGAAATGGCTGGTTGCTGAGAGTGATTGACCTGCGCCTGTAGATCCGGTGATTCCAGTTGTATAAACATCATTTAACTCACCTTCTGCTGCCAATGGCAGCAATCCCAATTGAATTGCAGTAGCAAAACAACCCGGGTTGGCAATATTTTTAGCTTCTTTAATAGCGTCTAGGTTCATTTCGGGCAATCCATAGATGAAATTTCTTTCGCCTTTTTTTGCATTTGCTCTCAATCTAAAATCATTGGTAAGGTCAATGATGCTAACACTGGAAGACAGGTTGTTCTCTTCGAGAAATTTTTTGGATTCACCATGACCCAAGCAAAGAAACAGAACATCCACAGGGGTTTCAATTGAATCTGTAAAACACAATTCACTACTCCCTAATAAGTCTTGGTGCACATCGTAAATTGGATTGCCAGCATTGCTCTTACTGTGTACAAAGCTGATAGACACATGGGGATGAAGAAGAAGTAACCGAATCAGTTCTCCGCCAGTATATCCTGCGCCGCCTAAAATACCGACCTTGATTTTTTGATGCATGGCAATTCGTTTATTTTTTATTGAGTTCGTTAATAGCATTCCATATGATGGTCTGGTTGCCAAAAATTTTACTGAATCCCCTTACGTCGTCTCCTGTAAATCCGCTGTTCATTTCACCGTACTTACCAAACTTGCTGTTCATCAAATCGAATTCCGATTCAATGCCTGTGATTTGGAATCGGTAAGGCATGAGCTGGACAAACACCTTTCCTGTCACATTTTCTTGTGTGTTTTGAAGAAAGTTTTCGATGTTTCGCATCACAGGATCTAGAATTTGACCTTCATGTAACCAGTTTCCATAAAACTGTGATAAGGTGTCTTTCCATTGCAATTGCCATTTGGTGAGCACATGTTTTTCCAATGCATGGTGCGATTTTAAAATCACCATGGGCGCTGCGGCTTCAAATCCCACCCTGCCTTTGATGCCAATGATGGTGTCGCCAACATGGATATCTCTACCAATACCGTATGCACCTGCAAGGGTTTGGAGGAATTGTATGGCGGTTGAAGGGTGATCAAAAATTTGATTGTTGACCTTCTTTAATTCGCCTTTTTCAAAGCCCAATATTACTTCTTCAGTTTCATGCTTTGTAACCTGGGTAGGCCAAGCAGATTCAGGCAACATGCCTTTGGATGAAAGCGTTTCTTTCCCACCAACGCTGGTGCCCCATAAACCCTTGTTGATGGAATACATGGCTTTTTCAACGTTCATTTCAACGCCCTTGGATTGCAGGTATGCTATTTCCTGTTCTCTACTCAGTTGGAGGTCGCGTATAGGTGTGATGATTTCTACACCGGGTATCATGATGTGAAAAATCATGTCAAATCTTACTTGGTCGTTGCCTGCTCCCGTGCTGCCATGTGCAACTGCATCAGCCTCAAGTTTTTTTACATGTTCTGCGATGTGTATGGCCTGGCTTAATCGCTCTGCACTTACACTCAGCGGGTAGGTATTGTTTTTCAATACATTTCCAAAAATCAAGTATTTAATGATACTGTTGTAGTAGCTCTCTACGGCATGGACGGTAGTGTGGGATGCAACACCCAATGCATAGGCATGCGCTTCAATTTTCTGTAACTCCTCCTCTGAAAAGCCACCAGTATTTACAATGATGCTGTGCACCTCGAAGCCCTTGTCTTCAGAAAGGTGTTTAACGCAGAAAGTGGTGTCTAATCCACCACTGAATCCAAGAACAATTTTTCTAGACATTTTTCAAAAAGGGTTTAAGTAATTTCCATTGACGTATTCTGAAAAGCCTTTCTAATCCTTTTGAGTTTTCATCAAAGAATTGCTTGGTTTCTTCCGGTTCATAATGGTCTTTGGGATCGTAAAGCATAGCAGTACACATGCAATTTTTCCTTTCCTTACTCATGAGAATATCGAAATTGACACAGCTTTTGCATCCCGACCAAAATGCTTCGTCTTGGGTGAGTTCTGAATAGGTTACGGGTTCATAGCCCAATTCAGAATTGATTTTCATTACTGCAAGTCCAGTGGTTAAACCAAAAATCTTGGCTTCAGGATATTGCGTTTTACTCAGGTTGAAGATCTTGTGTTTGATCATTTTTGCTAGACCACTTTTTCTAAATTCAGGTCTTACAATCAAGCCAGAGTTCGCTACATATTCACCATGACTCCAGGTTTCGATGTAACAAAATCCAGCCCAAGCGCCATCCGTGGTGGTTGCTATCACGGCTTTGCCTTCGTTCATTTTGCTAAGAATATAATCTGGACTCCTTTTGGCAATTCCTGTGCCACGGGCTTTGGCAGACTCTTCCATTTCGTTGCAAATTTCTTCTGCATAAGAAAAGTCTTTTTGAGTGGCGATATATATATTAAAAATTTGTTTTGTCTGGTCCATGTTTGGAAATTGTAAAAATTAACGCATCGTGTCATGAGCCCCTTTTGGAACTATGGAAACTAGCAGTAGTAATTTGGTTGTAAATTATCTATCAACGTCGAACCAAGAAGGGAATTGGTCGCCTTAAAAAAACTGTCCTACAGGTAGAAACAGCAAAAACCCAACGCGTGGAAATGGAGGTAACCATTTCTGCTATTGATGAGTAAGTCAGGTTTTTTTTCATTTTTCTAAATAGTCTTCTAGTGAAGAATGATTGTGAGATGCAAATAAACAGTTTTTTCTTGAAATTTCCCCTGAAATCAGGTTATCGTTGGATAAATTCAAATTTGCGGCACGCCTGAACTGGAGTGAATGGCGTTGCTGACTTCTTTAATCAATTGTGGATCTTTTTCGAAAGCATTTCCTACTACAATTAAATCTGCCCCTGCTTTACAATTTCTGTAGGCTTTTTCTGCATCTCGAATACCCCCGCCAACAACCAGGGGAATGGAAGTTTGTGAGGAGACGGCTTGAATCATTTGTTCTGTAATGGGTGTTTTGGCGCCACTGCCTGCATCCATATAGAGCAGTTTTAGTCCCAACATTTCACCGGCCATTGCAGTACAGACTGCAATTTCACTTTTATCTGCGGGAATGGGATTGGCATTGCTAATATAAGAGACCGTGGTTGGGGCTCCGCCGTCAATAACCATATAGCCTGTAGAAATAACTTCCAATCCGCTTTTTCTAACCAAAGGTGCGGAAACTACATGCTGACCAATCAGCAATTCTGGGTTTCTGCCTGAAATCAAGGAAAGGTAAAGTAGTGCATCTGCATAGGGGGTAACCTGAGAGGGGCTACCGGGAAAAAGAACTACAGGGATGTCACATTCTTTTTTGATGTGCTGAACCAGTTCTTCGAGATGATCGCTAACCACCAAGCTACCACCCACAAAAAGGAAGTCAACTTTGGATGAAATGCACAAGCCAATCAGCTCATCGGCCTTGGCAAGATTCGTCTTGTCGGGGTCCACAAGTACAGCAAAAGACTTTTTGTGTTGTCTTTTCAGCTCAGTGATTTTATGGTATACGGCAGGGTGCATGTGTAGGTCAGTTCTTATGCAAATGTGCGAAAACTTTTTTATAAATGGAGGAATGTTGATACTTGTGCAATATGATCTCTTTCTAAAGTACCAATTACAGGTCGGAAAATAAGTGTTTCTCTATACGCCCATTTGTCTGTCTATCTTATTTGTGCATCAAAAAAGAAAGTAAATTTTTCATTTAGTTTAAATGTATTCAAAGACATCGCCCTGCCGCTATGCCTTGTCTGCTGTGTATTTGCACTGAAATGAGAAGTAAGCAGCGTCGCTAAAAAACAAACAGTTAAATCTTTTTTCAATGTATGGGTATTCAATTAAGCAGAGATAGTGCATGAGATGTTTTCCGTTCTGATATTCATCATCTACTACCCATCATCGTTTCTGTATATTTATAGATATTGATTTTATTCAATCTAACCAAAATATTTTTTACAAAATTGGTGCATAAAATATCAAATCCACTGCTGTTGCGGATTATTGCGGTTATCAACATGGTGTTGATATTTAGACCCTTGTAATGGCTGAGAGGGTTGATATTTTCGTATTCTTTCTTGTAAAAAAAAATACAATAAAAATTTAACCACAAAATAACATATCAGCATTATGTCCAACGCCAAATCCAAAGCCACAAACAGCAACCAAGGCCTCAAATTCAAAAGGCATTTTACTTCAGATAACCAAGGTGTGTATGATATGTTTGAATACGACTACCGCACGTCGGTTATCCGCAACCCGAGTGGGGAGGTTGTATTTGAAATGACCAATGTGGAAATTCCAAAACAATGGAGCCAGATTGCTACGGATATCTTGGCACAAAAATATTTTAGAAAAGCGGGTGTTCCGCAAGCCGATGGCTCGTTGGGTAGGGAAACCTCTGCCAAGCAGGTGGCGCACAGGATGGCCAATTGCTGGAGGGTATGGGGCGAGCGTTATGGTTATTTTGCCAGTTCAGAAGACGCACAGGTGTTTTATGATGAGTTGGTATACAGCATCCTTAACCAGGCTTGTGTGCCTAACTCACCACAATGGTTCAATACTGGGTTGCATGAAAGTTATGGCATCAAGGGTAAGCCACAGGGGCATTATTATGTAGATCAAAATGACGGGGAATTAAAAAAATCGACTTCAGCATATGAGCGTCCTCAACCACACGCTTGTTTTATTTTGAGTGTGGATGATGATTTGGTAAACGAAGGGGGTATTATGGACCTTTGGGTGCGTGAAGCAAGGATTTTTAAATACGGGTCTGGTGTTGGTACAAATTTCTCCAACCTACGTGGAGAAGGTGAAAAATTGAGTGGTGGTGGAACTTCATCAGGTTTGATGAGCTTTCTAAAAATAGGCGATAGGGCTGCCGGCGCTATTAAAAGTGGTGGTACAACCCGTCGCGCTGCCAAAATGGTATGTTTGGATCTAGATCATCCAGAAATTGAGCAGTTCATCGATTGGAAAGTGGAAGAAGAAAAGAAGGTGGGTGCGTTAATTGCAGCAGGTTACGCCAGTGACTATGAAGGAGAGGCTTACAAAACTGTAAGTGGGCAAAATTCAAACAACTCTGTAAGAATACCGAATTCATTCTTTGAAAAATTAGCAAAGGGAGAAGATTGGGAGCTAAAAGGCCGTATGGATGGTCGTGTAATGAAGAAGATTTCTTCAAAAGCGCTGTTCGATAAGATTGCTTACGCAGCTTGGCGTTGTGCAGATCCTGGAACACAATACGATACCACGATCAATGAGTGGCATACTTGTCCGGAAGGTGGTCCGATCAGGGCGTCTAACCCTTGTAGCGAGTACATGTTCCTAGACAATACCGCATGTAACCTTGCTTCTGCCAACCTTAGAAAATTCTTCGACGAAAGCGATAATTCTTTCGATGTTAAAGGTTTTGAATATTCTGTTAGGTTGTGGACTACCGTATTGGAAGTGTCTGTATTGATGGCGCAATTTCCAAGTAAGGAAGTGGCTCAGAGGAGTTACGACTACCGCACGCTTGGTTTGGGTTATGCTAACCTGGGTAGTATGTTGATGGTGAGCGGTATTCCTTATGACAGTGATGAAGCAAGAGGAATAGCAGGAGCAATCTCAGCAATTATGACAGGGATTTCTTACAAAACTTCTGCGGAAATTGCAAAGATCCATGGTCCTTTCCCTCTTTATAAAGAAAATAGCAAGCACATGTTAAAGGTGATGAGAAATCACCGCGCTGCTGCATACGATGCTGAACAAGCTTATGAAGGACTAAGTATCAAACCTCAGGGCATCAAGGCAAAAGACTGTCCAGATTACCTATTGAATGCAGCTTGTAAGGCTTGGGACGATGCAGTGTCTTATGGGGAGAAATACGGATACCGCAATGCACAGACCACGGTTATTGCACCAACTGGAACCATTGGATTGGTGATGGATTGTGATACAACTGGTGTTGAACCTGATTTCGCATTGGTGAAGTTTAAGAAACTATCTGGTGGTGGTTATTTCAAAATCATCAACCAATCTGTTCCTCAAGCTTTGGCAAACCTTAAATACACTGCAGCTGAGCAAGATACGATTATTAAACATGCAGTGGGTGCGGCAAGTTTTGCTGGTGCTCCATTCATTAACCACCAAACGTTAAGCGAGAAAGGATTTATAGCTGAAGAAATTAAAAAATTAGATGCTGCAGTTGTTTCTGCATTTGAAGTTGGATTTGTTTTCAATGTGTATGCACTTGGTGAGGAATGCCTACAGCGTTTGGGCTTCAAGGCAGAGCAGTATTTCAATTTTGATTGGAACATGCTGCATGCACTTGGTTTCAAGAATTCAGAAATTGAAGCTGCCAATGATTATGTATGTGGAACCATGACCATCGAAGGTGCACCTCATCTCAAACCAGAACACTATCCTGTATTTGATTGTGCTAACAAATGTGGTAAAAAAGGTGAGCGTTATATTCATGCACACGGGCATATTCGAATGATGGGTGCTGCACAACCTTTTATCAGTGGTGCGATCTCCAAAACGATCAACCTTCCAAACGAAGCCAACATTGATGAAATTGCAGATTGCTACCAGATGAGTTGGGAACTCGGTCTTAAAGCTTGTGCACTTTACAGAGATGGATCAAAACTCAGTCAGCCGCTTAGCAACAAGAGTGAGACAAAAGCGGATGAGGAAGAAACAACAGCGTCTACGGATAGTCAGTTCATTGACATCGGTAAACTTACGGTAGATGAGCTTTTGAATGAAGTCCAAAAAAGAATGCAGGCTTCCCCAGACACAAAACTAAAACGTCAGCTATCGAGAATAGTAGAACGCAAATCACTGCCGTCTAAGCGCAGAGGGTTCACACAGAAAGCAAAAATTAACGGGCAAGCAATTTTCCTTCGTACTGGAGAATATGATGACCAAACCTTGGGTGAAATCTTCATTGATCTTGCCAAAGAAGGATCTACTTTGCGCAGCTTGATGAACTGTTTCGCGATTTCAGTTTCAGTTGGACTTCAATACGGTGTTCCATTGGAAGAGTTTGTAGAGAAGTTTGTGTTCACCAAGTTTGAACCAGCAGGAATGGTAGACCATCCAAATATTAAGTCTACTACCTCAATCATAGATTTTGTATTCCGCTGTTTGGCATACGAGTACCTCAATAGAACAGATTTGGTACATGTGCTTGATAGACCAGAAGTAATGAATACAGGAAATGACGATTGGGATGAAAAACCTGCAAAACCTGAACTATCTGATGTAAGGGTATTGGCATCGAACAACACACCTGCTCCAACACCAAAAGCACAGAAAACTCCAGTTGCTGCAAAAGTTGAAAACAGTACACAAGAATTCATGAAGAGCATGCAAAGTGATGCGCCTGCATGTAATACATGCGGTCATATTACTGTGAGAAGCGGCACTTGTTACAAATGCTTGAACTGTGGAAATAGTATGGGTTGCAGTTAAAAAAATATAATTGAGAATAGAAGTTAGTTACACAAAAGGAAAGGTACTGCAGGCGCTGCGGTACCATTTCATTTCCAGGACAGAGATCAAGGTGATGATGATTTTGGTGAATGTCTTTGCTTTATTGGCAGCCGGACTGTATGCTTTCAAGCTTATTTCTCCTCTACCTTTTTTGATGAGCTCCGTACTTTGGATTTCTATGATGGTTGCGTTCTGGATTTGGCTGCCGCTATTGATATACAGCAAGAGCAAAACTTTTAAAGATCAGTTTGTGGTGTTGCTGGAAGAGAACCATCTCTTTATTGAAACCGAAAATGGGAAAAAGAGTTTCGCTTGGAGAGAGTTTCATGCCTATTTTGAAACACCCGGTTTTTTTCATTTGTACTTCGACAGTAAAACTTTCTTTTTGATCCCCAAGGATGCGTTTTACGAACAAGATTCGTTGGATAAGGCAAGGGCCCTGTTTAGGAACAATATTGGAAAATCTAAATAATGTTCTTCTGCATATAAAAATGGGGAAGTGAAACCTCAATAAATTCGTTACCTGAAATTTCATAGCCTAACTTTTCATAAAATCCCGTTGCGGTTTTGCGCGCATTCATCACCATTTTCTTGAAGCCTGCATCTCTTGCAACTTGCTCTGCGTAATTCATCATCGCAGCACCTATGCCCGTTTTTTGTATTTTGTGATGCACCGCCATTTGGCGCAACTTACAGGTATCGGCTGAGGTTTTGGTTAGAATGCAACAAGCCATTAAATCTTCATCATCAAAGGCGCAGATGAGAATGTCGTTTTTTTCGGGTTCTAAATCTTCTTGGGTAAATGTAAGTCCAAGTGGTTTTCTCAAGACCTCCAATCTCAAATTGACCATCTTTTGGTACTCTTTGGAGCCGTAATCAATGATTGTAATAGCCATTATACAATTTAAATCAAATCATCAATGTATTTCTCCGGCATTGTTTTTTTTCTTTAAATCTTCCGAATTCGATTTATTTTTAGCGCCTACTTTCTTATTTGCTGAAATTCAATTAGTTGCAAAGAAGGGGGGGTATAAAAATAATTCTATAAAATGAGATAGATAACTTGTTTTTATCCCAAATAGTTTATTTTTGCCGCTACAAACCAAAAATTAAAATCATGTCAGACATTGCAATAAGAGTAAAGAAAATTATTGTTGACAAACTTGGTGTTGATGAGAATGAGGTAACTACAGAAGCCTCTTTTACCAACGATCTTGGCGCCGATTCACTAGACACAGTTGAGCTAATCATGGAGTTCGAAAAAGAGTTCAATATTTCCATCCCAGATGAGCAAGCTGAAACCATCACTACTGTAGGTCAGGCTATCACTTATCTTGAGGAACACGCAAAGTAATTTGGGTTACCCCAATTCTTACATCTACTTATGGAATTAAAAAGAGTAGTCGTCACTGGAATAGGTGCCCTCACGCCCATTGGTAATACTTATGAAGAGTATTGGAATGGACTATTGAATGGTGTATCTGGTGGAGATAATATCACACTTTTTAATGCTTCGAAATTCAAAACACAGTTTGCCTGTGAAGTGAAAGGGTTTGATCCTGTAGCTTACTTGGATAGAAAAGAGGCAAGAAAAGTTGATCGATTTACTCAACTCGCTATTGTCTCTAGTGACGAAGCCATTCGTCATGCTGGTATCAGCAAAGAGACAGTTGACCCAGACAGGACAGGTGTTATTTTTTCCAGCGGTATTGGAGGCTTGTTAACTTTCCAAGAGGAAGTTATGGCCTATGCCAAGGGGGATGGCATCCCTCGGTTCAATCCTTTTTTTATCCCAAAAATGATTCTTGATATTGCAGCTGGACAAATCTCTATCCGGCATGGATTCAGGGGTCCTAATTTCGCTGTAGTTAGCGCATGCGCATCTTCTACCCACGCTATCATTGAAGCCTTTCATTACATCAAGCTTGGAAAAGCGGATGTGATGGTTGCTGGCGGAAGTGAAGCTGTTGTTTGTGATGCCGGTGTAGCCGGTTTCAATGCCATGAAAGCTTTGAGCGAGCGTAACGATGATCCAAAAACTGCTTCAAGGCCTTTCGATAAAGAGCGTGATGGTTTCGTTATGGGAGAAGGAAGCGGAACATTGATACTGGAGGAATTGGAGCATGCCAAAAGAAGAGGAGCAACTATTTATGCTGAAATTGCCGGGTGTGGTGCAACTGCTGATGCATATCATATTACTGCGCCTCATCCTGAGGGCTTGGGCGCTTTAAATGTGATGAAAGCATCCTTACTTGAGGCAGAAATGCAACCTTCAGATATTGATTATATCAATGTTCATGGTACTTCAACACCACTCGGTGATATTGCTGAAACTAAGGCCATTCTGGGTGTCTTCGGCGAACATGCTTACAACCTCAATATCAGCTCAACCAAATCTATGACTGGCCACTTGTTGGGTGCTGCTGGCGTAATTGAGGCCATTGCCTGTGTCTCTGCTGTGATGCACGATATCGTTCCTCCCACCATCAATCATTTTGTAGATGATGAGGAGTTAGATTCAAAACTGGATTTTACTTTTTGGAAACCGAAAAAACGTGAAGTAAGGGCAGCCCTTAGCAACACATTTGGTTTTGGTGGTCATAATGCATCTCTCATTGTAAAGAAGTATCTTTAATGTAGGCGCATTTTGTGTTTGCGTGTCTTGCACAAAACAAATACCTATTGATTTCATTCCGTGTTTTACCGCTTTATATATTTATTTAGCACCAGTAAGAAAAAAGTTTTTCTCAAACAACTTTGTAATGTACTTGGTTTTGTTCCCGGTACCATCAGTCTCTATATAGCAGCATTATCACATCGTTCTATCAAGGAAAGGGCTACCGACAACAATGAACGTTTGGAGTACTTGGGGGATGCCATCTTGGGCGGCATAATAGCTGATCATCTTTTCATGAAATATCCTTACAAGGGCGAGGGCTTTCTAACGGAGATGAGAAGCAAAATGGTAAACCGTCAAATATTAAATGATATTGCATTGAAAATGGGGTTGAAAAAAATCACCTCATTTAATAAAAATGACAATTCTTTAAGGTCAAGTCAGATTTTCGGAAATGCCTTGGAAGCCTTGGTGGGCGCTGTTTATATAGACAAAGGCTATCAAAAAACAAAACAGTGGGTATTGAAGAAAATAATCCTCCCACATTTATTTTTAGAAGACCTTGAAAACATAGAAATAAATCAAAAAAATAAACTGTTCAGCTGGGCCAATCGTTCTGGGAAATTGCTGGAGTTTGAGACATTGGAAGAAAAAATGGAAAATGGCAGGAGACTATTTACCGTTGGTGCTGTTGTTGATGGTGAAGTGATAGCTGAAGGTAAAGCGTTTAATAAAAAAGATGCGGGACAAATTGCAGCTCAGCAAGCAGTTGAAAAGCTTAACCTCTTTTGATTAAATTATAGGGGCATCTTGACAAAGTTCAATTAATACACCGTTGGTGGTCTTGGGGTGTAAAAAACAGATAAGTTGATTGTCGGCTCCCCTTTTTGGTTCTTCATTGATGAATTCAAATCCAGCCGCTTTCAATCTCAGTATTTCCTTTATAATATCATCAACTGCAAATGCAATATGGTGCATCCCCTCCCCTTTTTTTTCAATGAAGCGGTTAATTATACCATCTTTAGATCTGCTTTCCAGTAATTCTATTTTGCTCTCCCCTGTCTTAAAAAAAGCGGTATTTACCTCCTCGGATTCTACCTCCTCTTTTTTGTAGCAAGGGGTACCCAACAGTTTTTCATAGAGCGGGATGGATTCATCTAGCGATTTTACAGCAATAGCAATATGTTCAATCTTATTCATTCGTTTTCTGCTTCCCTAAATGTACAATGGAAATGCGGAAACTTCATTTTTGGGACTAAAATGGAACAATTTCGAGGAATGCGTAACTTTGTAGCTGAAAACAGAGAAGTATGGAAACAGCAACAATGATGACAGGCATCTACATCAGCGAGAAAGCAAAATTGCGTGTTGGACAATTGCTCCATGAAGAGGGCAGGGGGGATGATTATTTTGTACGTGTGAGTGTGGTGAGCGGAGGATGTTCTGGACTAACCTATAAAATGGATTTCGATAATGAAACCAAACAGGGGGATCAAATATTTGAAGATAAGGGTATCAAGTTGGTGACCGATAGAAAAAGTATTCTTTATCTATTCAGTACCACCTTAGACTACACCGATGGATTGGATGGTAAAGGGTTTCATTTCATGAACCCCAATGCAAGTAGAACTTGTGCTTGCGGCGAAAGTTTCTCCGTATAATTATAATTTGATAACAGGAATTCGTTCTGTTGAACCTAGAAGCTGAATCACCAGTAGGTATTTGCCGCTTGCTAGTCCAGCAATTGAAATTCTAGAAACATTCCCTCTTTTTTCAATGTTGGGTTTAATTATTCTACCACTTAATTCTACTATGTTAATTTGAACAAGCGTAGATGTTAATTCCATATAGAGGTAATCTTTGCTTGGGTTGGGATAAATTTTTATTGCAGTTGATGTTCTTTTGCGGTAAATGATATTGGACAAATGGTTGTTTCCGTTTTTATCCAATCCCCTAATCCTTACGTAACTGCTTTCAAAAAAATGGGTAGGTAAATTTCTTTTGTAGGTTGTTTTTCCATGCGATTTCCTAGACAAAACTGTAACTGCTGTTTTGAAAAAAATACCGTCTTTACTGGTTTCAATAAAATATTGTTCTGCGTTTGAATCATCATTTACAGTCCATTTAAGTTCGTTGTTATTTTTATTACTTTTCTGCGTTAAATAAATTTTTTCTAACGGAAGTACCATTGGTAAAACGCTGCCCATTGCATATTTGCCAGAAGTTAAATAAGTAAGTTTGGTGGTTATTTTTTGCTGTGTAGTATCAAATGGAATAACAGATGCAATTTTCCAATTACTTGATGTTGTTTGTTTGTGTGCAATGCAGTTGAATACAGTTGTTGAAGTGAGTATATTATTTGTTCTAAACAAGGTCAATTGTTCATCTGTGTTTTGAATCACATCAATTCCGGTTCTTGTGAATTGCCAATATCGACTTTCATTTACTTGCGCTAAAGGGTATTCTATTGCATTTATGGTATCATGGGTATTGCGTTGAACAAACTCTATTTTGTAAGTTATACGCACGGTGTCTGTCCTGGTAATTTGGACTGGGGCAAAACTATTGCCACTGCCTGTTGGAAAGTATAGCTCTTTAGCATTTGTAGATCGTATAATAGCGCCATCCACAAAACTTGTTTCATTACCTATTGTACTGTATCCTTCTAAGCGAAAGTGAGTAGAATCTGATACAGTTATTTTCCCATTGATTAAGTTTAGGCTATCCAAAATAGTTAAGTGATTGTTTATGTTGAGCATTCCAGCCTGCTTATCGATTGTAAGTGATCCGATGGTGGTTGGAAACCTATTTCCTGTAGATTGTTCATTCGTTCCATAAAAAACAAAATGAATAGCTGGGAGAAATTGAGAAGAAGCGGTGTTGATGCTTCCTGGTGTTGAATCTGATGATACAGCAATAGGGCCCGCCAATTTTAAATTTGCTCCGCTGTCTGCATAGAATTTACCGCGACCGCTTATGCTATAGGTGCTAAAATCCAAGCTAGAATTTGGGGAAACATAAAAAATACTTTCTGTTTGTTCCATGTTCACATTTGAATTTAGTTGGGTCTTTTTGTTATTGATGATCCAGCTTCTAAAATGAATTCCTTGGTTAAACTGTCCAGTTACATCAATCAATTGCTCATCCCCCTCCATTAACAGGCACCGTCCTGAAGTATCAGCAGAAACTGGGTTAATGTACAGTCGGCCTTTAACCCAGAGGTTTCTTTGTATAATAATATTGTTTGTAAGGCTTGAGCTTAATCCAGCTGTCTCATTGATGGTGAGGTCTCCATGTATGATCATTTTTCCACTGCCACTGCAGCTGTAGGTTTTTCTATTCGTTCCACGGCCATTAAAAACAAGCGAACCAAATTGCCTTCCTGAAGCGGATATGGTATAGGCATTGTTTCCGGGCACATCAAATTCAAAAATACCATAATGGCTACTTGTTGATAAAACAAGCTTTGATATTAGTAAAGCATTTCCCCTTACTGTTTGATGAATGTACTTCCCTCCATTTTCTATTTTGAATAGACCAGCCAAGTCAATTGAATTACCTGCTACTGCTCCAGAGGCATTAGTTAGTGTTGCCCCTGCACCAATGGTGAGTGCAGTATCCGTTGAATTAAGCGCAATTGCAGGCGATGCGGTATTGGTTGATGGAATGACAACCCTAATTTCTTGGTTAGCAGTTGCAACAATTTTGATTGAGCGAACTGGTGTAGAATTTGTGCCATTGGGTAAAAGGACTGTATATGGCACCAAAACCATGTGGTTGCTGATCAGAACATCATCATTGGCACTGGGAATACCATCAGGAAACCAGTTGATGGGGTTATTCCAAAGGCTATCCCCTCCTTCACCATCCCATTTCTTTTGCGCCATTGCTTTTGCATTAAATAAAAATAAAAAGAGCAGCATTAAAACCACCATTTGCCTCAACATGTTCAATTGCTTCGCCATGATGCAACTTATTAACACTGCTTTTGCTTGAAAAGGTTTTTCCATCGTAATTTTTGAGTTATTTTCACAACTTCTAGTAACCTTCTATAGCACATGGTAGCCGTAATAAAAAAAGAATTGAGGCAGTATTTCAGTGGTCTTCTTGGATACATGACCATTGGTGTATTTTTATTAATAACTGCGCTTGTATTATTTGTATTACCCGAGTCGGGTATCTTAGATTCAGGATATGCTAGTATGGATCCATTTTTCTCATCTGCGCCCTATCTTTTGCTAATACTTATACCTGGCATCACTATGAAAAGCTTCAGTGATGAATACAAGACGGGTACATTTGAAGTGCTAAGAACATCCCCTCTGCGTGTTCAAGAGTTGGTATTGGGTAAATTTTTCGCCAGTCTGTTGGTGGTGCTCCTCGCGCTGGCACTTACATTCATCTATGTTTTTTCTTTGAGTAGGTTATCCAGTGATGGAATAGATATTGGAGGAATAGCAGGTTCTTATTTGGGACTGTTCTTTCTATGTGCGGTGTATGCCGCAATTGGCACGTATACCAGTAGTTTACAGAAAAACGCCATCACCGCTTTTATGTCTAGCGCATTGATTTGTTATTTGGTATTTAGTGTTTTCACTTCTTTAGCCGGACTTGAATTGTTTTCTAATGGTGCTGGTTATTATGTTTCAATTCTGGGAATTGAGTCGCATTACCAAAACATAAGCAAAGGCTACGTAGATACAAGGGATGTAGTTTATTTCCTGACTGTAATTGCTTTATTTTTAAAACTCACTTCTTCAAAAGTTAAAAACCGAAAACCATGATGAAGTCGGGGTCCAAACTAAAACTTCTGCTCTGGTTATTCGCACTGCTGTTGCTGAATATTGTTTCCGATAGTTTCCATACTGGTATCGACCTTACTACGGAAAAGAGATTTACACTATCTGAATCTACAGAACAACTGGTTTCGTCTATTGATAAACCCATGAAGCTTACGGTTTATTTGGATGGCAACCTTCCAACGGGGTTTAAGAAATTGGCAGGAAGGGCAGAAGATATTGCCCATGCATTTCGGTCATTCAGCAAAGGAAAATTTTTGGTTGAATTTGAAAGACCCGGACTTGGATTGAATGATACTACCAAAGCAATACTGTATGATTCTTTACAGTCGATGGGTATCCATCCAACCAATGTGAAAGCACAGCAGAAGGATGGAGAGCAAACCGAAGAAACTTTGGTATTTCCAGGTGCTGTACTTAGTAATGGAGCTACTCAGATAGGCATTGATTTTTTAGAGGGACAAAGCAACTTAAATGGGATGGAGTCGCTCAACAATGCAGAAGCATTGATGGAATTTAAAATAGCAAAAGCCATTATGCTTTTGGAGAGAGACGAAGTTCCAATGGTGGGCTACTTAACGGGTAATGGAGAACCGCTAGACTACGGAGTCTATGATTTGGTTGAGAATGTATTGAGGAAAGATTATTATTTCAAGATTTTGCCAATTGATTCTGTTGTGGTCATCCCAAGTAATTTCAAGGCAATTGTAATTGTAAAGCCATCAATCCCTTTTTCAAGAGTACAGCGACTAAAAATAGATCAATATGTAATGCAGGGCGGTAAAGTAATTTGGGCAGTTGATCAACTTTATGCCAGTATGGATAGCCTGCAGAGAAGTAGTGGATCATTTGTGGCCTATGACCAGGCGCTGGAGCTGGATGACCAGTTGTTTAAATATGGGGTTCGGATTAACCGA
>CAMDFC010000036.1 GCA_945897185.1 Chitinophaga pinensis
ATTTTGATATCCAATATCTTTGCAGCTATGAAGATAGGAGTAATTGGAAGTGGAAGTTGGGGCACAGCACTTGTAAAAATCCTAACACAGAACCTGTTTGATGTAACCTGGTGTGTTCGTTCAGAACGTATGGCAAACCATATTCGGACCAGAAGTCACAATCCGAAATATTTAAGTTCAGTTTATTTTAATAACAACCAGCTCAATATAGTAACAGATCCAGCTGCTGTTTATCAAAACACTGAGGCCATTGTTATTGCAGTACCCTCTGGATATGTTGAAGATTATGTATTGCCCTATCTTGAAATAATTGCCGATGGTAAAGTATTGATATCGGCAACAAAAGGAATGTTACCCAATATTAACCTGTTGCTTAATCAATTTTTGAAACAAGATGCTGGATTCGATGAGAAACAATATGTTGCTATCATGGGTCCTTGTCACGCTGAAGAAGTAGCTGCTGAAAGACTATCCTACCTCACTTTTGCGGGCGTTGATGTTGCTTTGGCTACAAAGGTGGCATCTTTTTTTAGCACTCCTTACATCAATACTGTGGTAAGTGCTGATGTAGATGGTGTGCAGTATGGGGCAGTTTTAAAAAATATATATGCTATTGGAACTGGCATCGCGCATGGCTTGGGTTATGGAGATAATTTCCAGAGCGTATTGGTTGCAAATGCAGCAGGTGAAATGAAAAAATTTCTTCGAACTACAGTAACAGGCTCAGAAAAAGTGAACTATGCTGCATCCGTTTATTTAGGAGACTTGTTGGTTACCTGTTATTCTCTGTATAGCCGCAACCGTTCATTTGGAAACATGATTGGCAAAGGGTATAGCGTGGAGGCTGCAAAGCTTGCTATGCAAATGGTTGCGGAGGGTTTTCCCGCATCAAAATCAATTCATGATTTAGGGTTAGGGTTTTCTCTAGATACACCTATCGCTACAGGTATTTATAAGATACTTTGGGACAAACAAGATCCGGCCGAAGTTTTTGCTTCGCTTGAAAAAACATTTATCTAAATTTATTCAAGCGTAAAAAGTGATGCAGCAATTCCATCTGCAAAAAATTTACCATGATTGGTTAGTCGCCATCCTGTTTCATCCTCAACTACTTTTTGGGTCTTCATATAGGGCTTTATCAAACTGGTAATTTCATTCAGACAGGTTTGTCCGCCTTTCTGCAGCAAGATTTTTTTTTCTATTCCTTTGGATTGTCTCAAAGCGGTCATGATGTACTCATTCAGCACATCTTTTTTACTAAGCGTTTCTTCCTTGTGGGGAAGTAGATGGTTGGTGAGGGATTTGATGTAAGCATTGTTGTTGGATATATTCCACTTCCTTTTAACACCATCAAATGAATGTGCAGATGGACCAAAGCCGAGATAGACGACACCCTCCCAATATGCACTGTTGTGTTTACTTTCGTAACCGCTGAGTGCAAAATTAGAAATTTCATAATGGTGATAACCGGCCTCAGCAGTCAATTGCATGAGTGTTTCAAAACGATCCGCTTGTTCGTCTTGGTTAATTTCTGGAAGTTCCCCTTTTTTAATTAAGCTATTCAGTGCCGTCTTTTCTTCAACAGTTAATGCATAACACGATAAATGCGGTACCCCTAGCTCAAATGCTGTTCGAAGGTCTTTGACCCATCCTTCCATGGACTGACCCGGTGTGCCATAAATCAGGTCGATGCTGTAATTGTGAAAACCAGTTTGTTTGATAATTTCTACGGCCGTGATGGATTGTTTGGCATTGTGCGCCCTGTTCATCCACTTTAAATTTTCATCTGCAAATGATTGAATTCCGATACTAAATCGGTTAATTCCCAAAGCTTTCCATGCCTCTGCTTTTTCTAAATCGATGTCATCTGGATTGGCCTCTAGTGTAATTTCAGCTTGATCATTGATGTTATAGTGCTCCCTTGCCGCATTCATCAGTGTTTCCAACAAGCCGATCTGCAATAGGGAAGGGGTACCCCCGCCAAAATAAATGGTATTGATTTCTTCGTCAATTTCCTTGGCCCTCATTTCCATTTCTTTAGCAATGGATGAAACCATTTCGTTGATCTGCTTATGGGAGGTGGAAAAATGAAAATTACAGTAGTTACAGGCTTTTCTGCAAAAAGGAATATGTATGTACAGTCCAGCCATTTGTTTTCAATTAGAGTAAACGTAGATTTGCGCTAGTGCAATTCCCAAAAACCAATATATTTTTATCATGCTTATTGCTGCTGCTATTCACAAGCACAACTGCGCAGCAGCATAAACTTGAATTGGTTTGCAAAGACAAAGGTAATGCGGCTTTGTTGGAACAGGTGACAGTCCCCCAGCTTTTCTCAGGAAAAGAAGCATGTGCAGATTTTTTGAAGCAAGAATTCCTGCCCAATTTAAGAACCAAGGGATTTCTTGAGGTGTCTGTAGATAGTTTATCAGACGAGGACAAGATCACCAGAGCTTGGGTTCATTTGGGCAACCAATACAAGTGGGGGTCAATCCTATTTGATTCAAGCTTGTTGTTGTTGGCATCTGATCAATTTGAAAGATTTAAGGTGAAGGAAGGAGAGGTATTAACAGTAGCCGCCTTAGTTGAACTTCAAGAAGCGTATTTGTCAATTTTAGAAGACAATGGCTATCCTTTCGCAGCGGTAAGCATAGACAGTAGTTTTTTTTTAAATAATCAGCTCCATGCGAGAATGAAAGCGGTGAGGGGTCCTTTGTACAGTATTGATAGTATTCATGTTGAGGGGCGAATCAAGATCAACAAAAAGTTTCTTGTCCAGTACCTAAACTTGGGAGAGGGCAGTGTGTATAGTAAAAAACTGTTGTCACTTGTTTCTGCCCGTATTGCCGCTTTGGGATTTGTGCGAGAAACAAAAAAATGGGAGTTGATGCTTACTGGAACTGGTGCGATCTTGAACCTTTTTCTTGAACCAGCGCAGAGTAGCAGATTCAACCTTTTAGCTGGACTCATGCCTACTAACCAGCAATTGGGTGGTAAACTCTTGCTAACAGGAGAGGCGGAGATGGACCTAAAAAATACCTTTGGTGGGGGTGAAAACTTATTTCTCAATTGGCAGCAAATTCAGGTGAAATCACCTCGTCTGCAATTGGGGTTCACCAAGCCCTATTTGTTCAACAGCAATGCAGGTATTGATTTCAATTTTAATTTGCTCAGAAAGGATTCTACATTCCTTACACTGAACACAAGAATTGGATTGAGCTATGAAATCAAACCCCGACAAATTGCAAAAGTATTTTTTCAGCAATATACCAGCCGTTTATTGGATGTGGATACCAACCGCGTGAAGCAAACAAGAACTTTACCCGCTTCTCTCGACGCAACTACATCCAATATTGGCGTTGATTTTCTGTATGCCGCAACTGACAATGCTTTCAATCCACAAAAAGGGGTTGAATTTAATTTTAGACTTTTGAGTGGTATTCGAAAAATCAAAAAAAACAATGCAATTGTGCAGTTAAAACAAAATGGAACCAACGCATTTGATTACGCAAAACTCTATGATACCGTTTCGCTTTCTAGTTCACAATTCAGACTTACATCACAGTTAAACAATTACTTAAAACTAGGTAGCCAGTCTACCCTAAAAACCGGTATTCAATCAGGTTGGCTCCTTGGGAAGCAGCTGTTATTTAACGAACTGTTTCAAATAGGGGGGATAAAAAATTTGCGTGGATTTGATGAGGAAAGCATTTTTGCAAGCGGATACGCTGTTGCTACAGTGGAGTACCGGTACTTGTTAGCGCGGGCTTCCTATTTGTTTGGGTTTGTGGATGCGGGATATGTTGAAAGGAAATCAATTGGTGGAAATTTTTCAGGTGCCTATGGAGGCATAGGGCTAGGAATTTCTCTCGAAACAAAATCAGGTGTGTTCAGTCTTGCTTATGCCATTGGTAAAAAACCAGACCTGCCTGTCAACCTGAGAGAAGCTAAAATTCATTTTGGATTTATTACTTTGTTTTAGTCCTGATTGGAAAGAAGTACTTTTGTATTCTACATGAAATTTTTCTTTTGCATATTGTTGTTTGTCTTTGGGATGCAACCTGTAAATGCCCAAGTAGAAGATGTGCAAGAACCTTTGTTAGCACTTAACATAGATAGCCTAATTCAAGATTCTTTAAATAAGGCGTATATATTGAATCATAAACCGCTTACGGCTAAGGAAAGAAATAGTGTTGTTTTAAATAAGCAAGCATCTGCATATGGTCAGTTTACGAACTATTATTTATCGAATGTTGAATGGTATTCATTTAGCATTTCAAAGAATGCCATTTTTTCTCCAAAGCGCATACAGCAGTCATTAGAGTGGATTTTTTATACGTATTTATTCTTGTTTCTATTTACAGCTACACTTGGGAAATTTTCCAATGGAAAACTAAACCGAATGTGGAAGGTGTTTATCAACAGTGGTTTTATCTACCGTCAAGCAAAAGAACAGATGGATCAGCAGCTCCTGTTTTCTGTCCTCCTAAATTTAGTTTTCGTTTTTTCTTCCTCTTTGTTTTTATTTTTTGGATTGGGATGGGATCATGAGTTTACAGGTATTTACCGATGGTATATTCTTTTTTCTTCGTTTGTAGTGATCGTTTGTATTTATTTATTCAAATTTATTTTTTTACGTACAATAGGATGGGCTTTTGGTCAGAAAGAAGCTTTTGATAATTATCTTTTTGTTGTTTTTTTAAATAACAAATTACTTGGACTGATTTTGTTGTTATCCTCTTTCTTATTGGCTTTTTCAGGTGGGCCAACCTCAAAAACGCTATTTACAACAAGCTTAGTTGTAATTGCGCTCATGTTCGTTTATAGGGTTTTTATTGGGTATAAGACTTTTTTAAGACAAACGAGGATAGGAGTCTTCTCTCTCCTATTGGCTTTCTTTGTCGTTGAATTGATACCCTCTGCAGTGGTTATTAAGTTTGTTTCCAAAGCGGTTAATTTGTACCTTGTTACTGCTTAAAATTAAGACTTGTTGAACTATCATCTTGTATTCTTTAAACGCCTTGGGAAAAGGTGAACTTGATGTTTATATCCTCAAGAAAGTTTCCTGATTTTTTTTTATAATTTTGTACTTTATTTGTGTTGGATATGATGAAAAACGGAAAGAAGGTTGTTAGTGAGAAAAAGGCCGTAAAAAAGATTCTTATTACACAACCCAAGCCTGAGTCACCAAAATCGCCCTATTTTGAATTGGCTAAGAAGCACAATGTAGAAATGGACTTTATGCCATTCATACAATTAGAAGGCATTCTTTGTAAGGAGTTTAGAAAGCAAAAAATAGAGATTGCCAGTTACTCTGCTGTTATACTTACCAGCAAGAATGCCATTGATCATTTCTTCAGAATTTGTGAGGAGATGAAGTTGGTGGTTTCTCAAGACACCAAGTATTTTTGTATCAGTGAGTCGGTTGCCCTCTATTTACAGAAATTCATTTTGTACAGGAAGAGAAAGGTTTTCTTTAGTGCTGATGGAACAAACAAAGGTTTGTTTGATGTGATTGCCAAGCACAAGGAAAATGAAAAATTTATCTATCCTTGTTCTGAAAACCAACAAGACAATGAGATAGTTGGTTGGTTGAAGAACAACAATTGTGAATTTGTAACGCCCTATATGTATAGAACCATCAGCAGTGATGTGAAGTCTCGTATTTCAGGACATGAGTTTGATGTGATTTGCTTTTTTACACCAAGTGGCGTAAAAAGCCTTTTTGATAATTTTCCAAGCTTCAAACAAAATGGCACTTTTATTGGAGCATTTGGGGCAAATACTTCAAAGGCGATAGAAGATGCAGGGTTGAACTTGCATATAAAAGCCCCTGCCCCCCAAGTGCCTTCTATGGTAGCAGCCCTTGAAAAATTCTTGATTGATAAGATCAAAACCAAATAAATCGAAATAATTTAACCCCGGCAAACCGGGGTTTTTTTTATGGAACACAGAAATAGACTATTTAATGAGAGCAGCCCTTACCTGCTTCAGCATGCCCATAATCCGGTAGATTGGTTTCCCTGGGGGGATGAAGCATTACTAAAGGCCAGACAAGAGGCAAAACCCATTTTGGTTAGTATTGGTTATGCTGCCTGTCATTGGTGTCATGTGATGGAAAGAGAGAGTTTTGAGGATGAAGCTATAGCGGCAATAATGAATAATCATTTTGTCTGCATAAAAATTGACCGTGAAGAAAGGCCTGATTTGGATCATTTTTTTATGGACGCACTTCAGGCTATCTCTGGAAACGGGGGGTGGCCGCTGAATATGTTTTTGACCAGTGAGGCTAAACCATTTTACGGAGGTACTTATTTCCCGCCTAGTCGCTTACACAACAGGCCATCTTGGAGGGAGGTATTGTTACAAATTCATGAAGCTTTTCAAACACGGAAACAGGAAATTGAAGCGCAGGCAGACAATCTAGTAGCCTATTTGGCAAAGTCGAACCCCATGGTTAAATCTGCTCAAGATTTTACTCTTTCTTCTTCTTCCCTCGATCACTGCCAACAAGCCTTCAAGGCAATCATGGAAATAGCGGATACTCATTTTGGGGGCTTTGGTAAAGCGCCAAAATTCCCCCAGACTTTTACAATACAGTATTTATTGCGCTATTATCATTTTACCGGTGATCCCAACGCTAAAATGCAAGCCATGTTGAGTGTAAAGTCCATGTTCAATGGAGGAATTTACGATCAGGTTGGGGGAGGGTTTTGCCGGTATTCAACTGATGCGGAATGGCTGGCTCCCCATTTTGAAAAAATGACGTACGACAATGCTTTGTTGTTGGTTGTTTTGGCAGAGGCATTCCAAATAAGTAAGGAGGAGTCGTTCAAAACAGTTGCAAAGCAGACGGTCGAATTCATGAACAGGGAAATGCTTTCGGCTGAAAATGGCTTTTATGCAGCCTTGGATGCAGATAGTGAGGGGGTTGAGGGAAAGTATTACGTATGGACAAAAGCAGAATTTGATCAATTGTTGTTAAGTGATGCGGGTAAAATGGCCGACTGGTTTGATGTAACAGCAGAAGGCAATTGGGAGCATGTGAATATTTTAAGAAGGCAAGATGAGATAGAATCATGGGCAGAGAAACAGGGTATGGATGTGAGCACTGCACAGGCAATTGTTGAAAAATCAATTCAAACTTTATTAGCGGCACGTATACATCGGGTTAGGCCTGGCACAGATGACAAAATTATTCTAGGTTGGAATGCGCTTTATAACCATGCACTGGTAAAAGCGGCTGTCGCTTTTGGTAGAAAAGATTGGCTATTGTTAGCAGAGCGCAACATGGAATTTTTGTTGACAGTGTTCAGAGGTAAAGAAGAATATGGTTGGTTACACACGTATAAGGCAGGAGAAGCCAAGTTCCCGGCATTTTTAGATGATTTGGCTTATTTGGTTCAAGCGCTTCTCTGCATTTATGAACCCACTGGCAATCTTTCTTATTTGGAGAAAGCCAAAGAACTATTGGCTTATATAGAGAAATACTATTTAGACGAAGAAGGACTTTTATTTTATTTCACACCATCAAACCAAACCGATATTCTTGTCAGAAAAAAAGATGTGTATGATGGCGCAATGCCCAGTGGAAATGCAATAATGGCATGGAATTTGTATCGTGCAGGTATTTTATTTGGAAGAGAAGACTGGAAAAGGCAATCAGCCCAGATGTTGGAAAGTGTTAAAGAAGCCATCCAAAAGTATCCCAATTCTTTTGGTATTTGGGCAAATTTACTTTTGGAACTAAGTAGGGGTACGCACGAAATCTTGGTGCTGGGAAAGGATGCGTTGGAAAAAACGAATGAACTTCTTTCAGCCTATATTCCCAATAAAGTGGTGATGTCTGCTTCACAAACGGATGAGCGTTACCCCCTCATGCAAGCAAAAAAACTGGAACAGGCGACTGCTTTTTATGTTTGTCGAAATTACAGCTGTCAATTGCCTTTCCACAGCATTGAGGAGGTTTTGTTAAACGTCTTAACAAAATCATAGCAATTTATATGCAATATGATTAATTTTTAATCGTTTTTTCAAGGTGATGTCCAGATGTTTTCAGCTTGTTAAAATTTGGACTATTAACGAGTTAGGTGAAAATTAAATACTCCGAATTGATATATTTGTTCATACGCTCACTAAACCAGGAACTAAAATGAAAGGCATTCTGCTGAATCTATTGGGAATCTTGTCTATTGGCCTTGTTATAACAGGTTGTGGAAAGTTAGGCAAATCAAAAACGAACTTGGGAGATGGTCAGTTGCATGGCGTTTCCGTAGGAGACAAATACGCAATGCCTAGACCTCCTGGAATGGTGTATATTCCTTCTGGCACCTTTCACATGGGTCCATCTGATGAAGACATTAGCTATGCATTCACGGCCCGTAATAAACAAATTTCTATCAACGGATTTTGGATGGATGCAACGGAGATTACCAACAACGAATACAGACAATTTGTGCATTGGGTAAGAGACTCAGTTGCGGCTACCATACTTAATTTTAAAAAGCAGTCACCAGATGGTAATGGAATAATTGATTGGGTAAAGGCAAAGTCTATCAAGTGGAATGATCCAAAGATTCAAGAACAGCTCAGTGCTTTGATTGTAACACCAGACAACCGAATCAATGGAAGAAAAGAACTGGATGCTAAAAAAATTATTTTTCATTCAGAGGTGTTTGACTACAGAGAAGGGTCTAGACGAGAGAATGCAGACAAGCCACGCTCTAATTTCATTATCAAAACAGACACACCAATTTATCCCGATACCTTAGTTTGGATAAGAGACTTTTCTTATTCATACAATGAGCCGATGGCAAAAAAATATTTTTCACATCCTGCTTATGGAGGATACCCTGTTGTGGGTGTAAACTGGAAGCAGTCCACTGCCTTCTGTGAGTGGAGAACCCAATACTTGAATTCTTATTTGGAAGCAAACAAACGCATGACTGAATCCGATTTCAGGTTACCAACTGAAGCCGAATGGGAATATGCAGCGCGTGGTGGTAGGTCTCAAGTACCCTACCCATGGGGCGGTCCGTATTTACGCAATAAAAAAGGATGTTTATTGGCAAACTTTAAACCAGGAAGAGGTAATTATCCTGAAGACGGTGGATTTTACACTGTTAGGGCAGATGCTTACTGGCCAAACGATTTTGGATTGTATAACATGGCAGGTAATGTTTCCGAATGGACATCTTCTTTGTATTATGAAGGCGCCTATAACTTTCAGCATGATATGAATCCAGACATCAGAATGAATGCAAAAGACAATGATCCTCCAAGAATGAAAAGAAAAGTGGTGCGCGGTGGCAGTTGGAAAGACGTTGGTTTCTTTTTGCAGAACAGTACCAGGGCCTATGAATACCAGGACACTACCAAATCTTATGTAGGATTTCGTTGTGTAATTGATCTTCCTCCAACTAGGCTAAAAAAATAAACATCAATAATCCAATCCTCTTTCATCATTAAATTTTTAAAAATGGCCATTCAGTCTAAGTCACTTGAAAAAATAATAAACAGCGTTGTGAGTGTTGGTGCTGCTGTTGTAATCTTTGGTGCGTGGGCAAAAATCCTTCACAAATCGTATGCAGACGTAATGCTAACAATTGGGTTGCTAACAGAAGCGCTCATTTTTTTGATTTACGCTTTCTTACCACCTGCAGGCGGCGAAATGGCTGAAGTAGCAGAAGCATTGAAGAAGGGGGGTATTGGTGGATCTCCTTCACCAGCAAATGATGAATTAAAGAAATTGATAGAGAAGGAAATTAATCCAGATAACCTCAAACAGCTCAATGAGAGTTTTTCAAAATTCAATAGTACTGTTCAGGGATTCACTTCAATGGTGAATGTTGCGGAAGTAACCAATGAGTTTGCTGGAAAAACCAAAGAAGCTTCTGCTGCTTTGGGTACAATGAAAGAGGCCTATACCAATGCAGCCCATTCAGTTCAGCATTTCAATCAGGCTGCTGAAGGTTCAAAAGCTTTCCATGAACAAATTCAATCGCTTACCAAAAACCTAGGTTCTTTAAATAAAATGTACGAATCAGAATTGCAGGATTCAGGAAATCATTTGAAAGCAATGAATGCTTTTTATGATAGCCTGAACAAAACAACACAATCTATGCAGGGCAGTGTTGAGGATGCCAAGAAAACGCAAGAGCAAATAGCGCTTCTCGCAAAAAACTTGGGTAGTCTTAACAGTGTCTATGGCAACATGCTTGCAGCTATGCAAGGTCGTGGTTAATCTTCTGTTCAATTGAATTCTAACATTTAAATTTTTCCAATCATATGGCACTACCAAAAGATCCGCGGCAGAAAATGATCAACATCATGTATTTGGTGTTGACCGCACTGTTGGCCTTGAATGTGTCTGCTGAAATCTTGAATGCCTTCAAGGTGGTTGATAACAGTCTAAGGGAATCTAACCACGTGCTTACTGGATCAAACAACGAAATATACAAGAGTTTTGATGAACTTAGCGCAGATCCCAAAACAGCAGAGAAAGCTGCGATTTGGAAACCCAAGGCAGATCAAATTAAAGCGATAGCTTCAGATGCTTACAACCTCATCGAAAAACAGAAGCAAGACCTCAAAATGGAATCTGATCTTGATGTTGCTACTGGAGAATTTAGGGAAGACAACATTGATGCTGCCACTAGGTATTTCGACACAAAGAACAATGGTGAGATCTTGTACAAAAAACTGGAAGAGTTCCAAAAAAAGTTGTTCGCTATTGATCCTGAATTGAAGAAAGAAATCATAAATGAATTTCCATTGAATTTGGAGACACCAAAATCGACTGCTGGAAATATTTCTACAGGTAATGAATTGCGCGATTGGATTAGCAGTTATTTCAACATGACACCAACAATTGCGGCACTCACCATCTTGAGCAAATTTCAAAATGACATCAAGAATTCCGAAAACCTTGCTGCTACTTTTTGTTTGAACCAAGTGGGTTCTGTGAAGTTGGTCATGGATAAGTTCGAACCAATGGTTGGAACCAGTTCTACCTACCTAATGCCGGGAGAAGAAATGACTGTAATTGCAGGTCTTGGTGCATTCAATTCCAACGTGAAGCCTGAAGTTACCATCGATGGTAGAAGTATCGCCATTAATTCAAATGGTGTTGCAGAGTCAAAATTCAATGTTGGTGCTACAGGTTCAAGGAGTATGAATGTTACTGTGAAGTTTATCGATCCGAATACAGGGGAGATGAAGTCGATTTCAAAGAAGGTAGATTATACAGTAGGCGCGGCGGCGGGTGTTGCTGTATCTGCAAATAAAATGAATGTTTTGTATATTGGCGTAGATAATCCACTTACAATTACAGCTGGAGCAGGAAGTGAAAAAGTTACAGCTCAGTTCAGTGGTGGTGCAATTTCAAAAACGAGTGGTAATCAATACATAGCTAAGCCTTCAGCAGGTTCATACGGTGATCATACGGTTACTGTTTTGGTAGGTGGAAAGCCTGCAGGTAAGGTTGGTTTCCGTGTGAAGCAATTGCCAAACCCAACCGCATATGTTGGTAACCTTAAAGCGGGCGCTGTTCCTTCAGCTTCCTTTAAGGCGATGGGTGGTGTTATTGCTAAGTTGGAAGATTCTGAATTTGATGCACCTTTCGAAGTGATAAGTTATAGGGTGGGTGCCCTGAGCGCAGATATCCCTGATTATGCCCCTGTTGAAAACAAGGGTGCAAGGTGGTCTGGTGGTGCTGCAACCTTAATTAATAAGTTGAAGCCTGGTTCATTGGTAGCAATTACTGATATCACAGTCAAAGGTCCTGATGGTCGTACAAGGGTACTTTCATCTGGACTTTCTTACAATTTGAAATAAATAGTATAAACCCAAGGGTATGAATAGTAAATGGATAAGTTCAGTTTTTTTGGTTGCAGGCCTTTCACTTTTTTTTGCTGATGCTCAAGCACAGACAAAAAAGAAATCTGTACCAACCAAGAAAACCAGTTCTAAACAGTCGGCAAAGCCAAAACCAGAATCAGTGAATACCCAAGCGCTTGATGCAGGGTTTACTGCGCCTGTAAAGGACACGGTTAAACCAATTGTAGCAGCACCTAAAGATCCATTTGCATTTGATTCACTCAGGATTTCTTTACGACCTGATGCTGCCATTGATCGTAACTTGGTAAAGAGTAGAACGCCTCTTGCATATGAGCACATTCGTGAAGATGATGCATGGTACCGTGAGCGTGTTTGGAGAGAAATTGATATCAGAGAGAAAATGAATCTTGCTTTTAGGTATAAGGCGGAAGACGATAATGGAAACCAACGGTTCATCAATATTTTACTTAGATCTGTAAGGAAGGGAGATGTTACTGCGTTTGATCCTAATGTTGATGACAGGTTCACCACACCAATGACGGTTGCAAGAGTAGGTGAGGTGATTTCTGGTAAATGTGATTCTGTGCAGGTGCTAGATTGGGCAAAAGACCCAAGTGGTTCAAGGGGCATCTTTAAAGACTCTTTGGTATGCCGCGAGTTCAATCCTGATGATATTGTAAAGTTCAGGTTGAAAGAGGAATGGGTATTTGATAAGGAGTCATCTAGAATGCATACCCGTATTCTAGGGATCGCACCTATCAAAACATATGTGGATGATGCTGGAAATGTGCTTGGAGAGTCTCCTATCTTCTGGATTTACTATCCAGATTTTCGTCCAATTCTTTCTTTGTATGAAGTATACAATGGCAAAAATTTTGGTGGAAAGATGAGTTGGGAAGAATTGTTTGAAAGCAGATATTTCTCTAGTACCATCGTTAAGTCAACAATTGATAATCCATATGACTTATTTATCAAGCAGTATATCAAGGATGATATTTTAAGGTTGTTGGAAGGTGAGAACATCAAAAATAAAATTTTCAATTTCGAACAGGACCTTTGGTCATACTAGTTTTTTAAAGATAAAATTTTAAAGAGAGTTGCTTGCAGCTCTCTTTTTTTATTTTTTAAAATGGGTTGAAATTAAATTGGCTTTTTTGTTTCCTACAATTACCGCTAGTTCTTCTTTACTTGCTTTTTTTATATTTGATACAGATCTAAAGTGAGTGAGTAAATCATTCGCAGTTTTATTTCCAATACCTTTAATTTCCTCCAATTCATTTTTGAAGGTTCCCTTACTCCTTTTGGCTCGGTGAAAAGTAACCCCAAATCGGTGTACTTCATCACGTATTCTTCTAATGAAATTTAAAACTTCCCCATTGTAGTCAAGTTTGAGTGATTCTTGATCGCCGGCAAAAAAGAGCTCTTCAACATTTTTTGCCAATCCCACCAAGGTCATTTTCCCTTTTAATCCCAACTCCTCAATCGCCTCTAAAGCAGCACTCAGTTGTCCTTTACCTCCGTCGATGATTACCAAATCGGGTAAGGGGGCATTTTCTTTTTTTAATCTATCATATCTCCTGCCAACTGCCTCTTTCATGGTGGCAAAGTCGTTGATGCCTTCTACTGTTTTTACATTGAAGTGTCTATAGTCGGATTTACTTGGTAGGCCTTGTTTAAAACAAACCATTGCAGAAACTGGGTAGGCGCCTTGAAAATTGGAATTGTCGAAACACTCAATGTGCTTGGGTAGGTTGGTCAAATTCAAAGCCTGTTGTGTTTTCTCCAGAAGTTGGTCTTGTGCCCCTTCATTGTTGCTGAGGTGAAGCATTTTTTGTTTTTTCAGTTCCAGGGCATGGTAATCAGCATTCGTTTTTGCCATGTCTAGCAGCTTTTTTTTCTCACCTGCTTTGGGAATGGTCTTTATGAAATTTTCAAAGCCAAATTCAAGTGCAATAGGGACTACCAATTCTCTGGTATGGCTATTGTAAAGTGTTTGGATATCTACAATGGCTGCTGAAAGCACATCTTCATCTGTTTCGTCTAGGGCTAGTGCATAAGTCTTGTTGCCTGAATTTGAGATCGTTCCGTTTCTAATGGCCAGGTAGCTAACAATAATTTTTTGTTCAAACCTTGCTGTTGCAAAAACATCTAAGTCGCCAAGCTTTGGACTAACAACAGCGGATGTTGCCTGATAATTTTTTAAGGCATGAACTTTTTGCTGAATCAATTCTGCTTTTTCAAAAGCCATTTTTTCAATCAGTGATTGTTGTTCCTGTTTGTATTTTTCTATAACGCCTGCAAGATTTCCTTTGAGAATGTGTTTGATTTGGGCAATCCCTTCCTGGTAGTCGTTTTCTGTTTGTAGTCCAACACATCCTCCTTTGCAATTACCAAGGTGGTACTCTAAACAAACCTTGTATTTTCCCTTCACAATAGTTGACGCTGCCAGGTTAAGTGAACAAGTTCTTAATGGAATATGCAATTTGATGAAGGTGAGCAAGGACCTTGCTTTAATTGCAGACGTATAGGGTCCCAAATATTCTGCGCCATCATTTAATTTTCTTCTGGTTAAAAAAACCCGGGGGAAAGGTTCTTTTTTAATAACTATATAGGGATAGGTTTTATCGTCTTTTAATTCAATGTTGTATTTTGGTTTGAATTCTTTGATTAATGCATTTTCAAGGAGTAGCGCATCGTGTTCTGATTTCACAATTGTAAATTCTATGCGTGCTATTCTTTTTACCAATTCATTGGTTTTGAATGAATGGTTGCTTTTTGTGAAGTAGGAACTTACCCTTTTTCTGATGTTTTTAGCTTTACCTATATAAATTAATGTCTCCTCTGTATCAAAGTACTTATAGATGCCAGGTGCATTTGGCAACGTAGCTTGAATGGGGAGGAAGTTGTTGTGGTTCATTAATTATTCGATTGACCAGCTGAATTTCTCAGTAATGTTGTTTAGTAATTGTTTGTTTTTATAGTAAGCGGAATTGATGAGCACCCCTTTTCCCGACTTCCAGAGCATTTTTCTAATGATTAGCGTTTCATCTATTGTGTCTGTCCGTTCTACATAAATGCTCCTTACCTGGGTAGTGCCTGTTGTTGTATTTATTTGAATACTTTTTATTGGAAAAGCTTCATTTTGGGTTGTATAGTTAATTGATATGTTTTTTATATCGGTATCTTCTAAAACCAATTCTTTGTAATGCTTAGTGATGTTTTCATTTTGAAGATCAATAAAAAGTAATCCCTTTGCTATTTCCCTAAATTCTTTTTTTTCTATAATTGTAGAATCTGTTTTTCCGTCTGCAGTGTGGTATTTAAAAATGGCAATGGGTAAAGAATCAATGTTCTTTAATTCAGTTTCCAAGAAAGATTGAAAAGGAAAGTAATTTTTGGGTGGTGCTGAACTGCATCCCACTGAGCCCACAACAAATGATATGAAAAGGAATAAGGATAATTTCATTTGCCAAAATTACATCAGCAAACGGCTATTTTATTGTTTTTATAATACCAACCTTGATGCCCATGTCCATCAGGTTTTCCTTGATGGGGTATTTTTCTTTAAAGCTAGAAAGCATTTGGTACCTAAATTGAGGAGCAATACTCCATCTATATCCTTTTTGTTGAAAGTTGATGCTGGCTTCTACTGCACCATTTACGTTCCATTTCCTATTTAAGCTAGGCTCTTTGGCATAATTTCTAAGGTTTGCAGAAAGCAAATAGGAGTAATTGGCAAAAACGAAAGTAGGCTGCACTGTTGAGGCAACAGAAAAATTAAGTTTGTCCGTTCCTGCTATCCTATAATCTAATCCAATAGGTAAAGAGAGCATATAGTGCTCATTGTTAAGTTTTGCTGATGATAGCCCCTCGCTGCTTCTATAGGATGAAACAGCGCTTAATGGGGCACTTCCTGGTCTAATCATGTTTACGCCATAAGTGGCGATTTCTGGCACGGATTTGAAGGCAAAAATTTGGTATTGATTGTAGTTGGCTTGTAATCCTGCCTTTAGTTGTAATTTTTTAGTTAATGGGTAGAATATTGTGGTTCCTATTTCAAAACCCATAGCTGGTTTATGGTTAACCACGTCTTTAACATCCCTTGCGTAAACAGCATTTGTGTTAAGGGAATAGACTGAATATTGGTAATTGTTGCGGGATGCTTCGCCTTTTAAGTTTCTATATCCAATACTGGGGCCTCCATAATATTGCCATCTGATTTTCTTACCGATGTTTTTTGCGGTCTCAACTACAAGATCAAGGGTTTGGGACAATGTATGTTTCTTCTCTTCTTTAACCTGATGATTCTCTTTTGTCTTCATGAGGTTATCCAAAACCAATTTTGGTGTTCTTGATATAGCAAGAGGGGTAGAATAATCTAGTATTCTTTCTTCTTTTGAAACCGACATTAGTCCTAACACAGGTTGAAACTTGGAAATGGTATTGCTTCCCACAATTGATAGCGTAGGGTTTTGTGTAAACGCTACTGCTGGATTTGAATTTCGTAGACTGATAGATGGGACCTCAATAAACTGGTATGCATTTTCCTTTTGAACATACCTCACTTTAGCAATTTCTTCCTTCTTGATAAACACTGCTATAGATGCAGAGAACAGCAAAATCAAAATTATTGAAGCATAGCGCCACCTGAGGTTTGGGTGCAATTCTTTTTGAATTTTATTCCAAACTTCATCTGAAGGATATAAAAGATATTGATCTGATTTTTCCTTCAGTAAATTTTCCATCTCCTCTCTCAGGTAACGCTTCATTTCTTATTTATATTCAACCCTTTCTATATGCTAATTTGCTTTAACAGCCGAAAGCCATTTGACTTTTTCTTTTTTTGGCTGAAGGATATTTTTCTTTATCAGAATGTCCTCCAACATGTTTTTTGCTCTTGTATATTGAGAGCGACTCGTACTTTCCTCAATTTCTAACATAAAGCCAATCTCTTTGTGAGAATAGCCTTCAATCGCATAAAGATTGAGTACGGTTCTATATCCCAAAGGTAAAGAGCGGATACTTTCAACAACTTGTTTAGCCTGGATTATTGCTGGGATATTGTCTTCTTTAATTAAAATATCTCCCGCATAGGCCAGGTCTATGTGTTCATTGAACTTTTTGTTTTTTTTGAGGTGATTGATACAGGTATGCACAATTATTCTTAAGATCCATCCTTCGAGTGACCCACGGTTTTCAAATTTATGAATTTGAGTAAAAACCTTGATGAATCCCTCTTGAAGCATGTCTTCCGCATCCTCTCTTGTTTTTGAATAACGATAGCAGACCGACAACATTTTAGGACTGTACTTATAGTACAGTTCTTGTTGTGCATGTGCGTCGTTTTTCAAACATTCCTGAAGCAGCACCTCTTCTGTCATGAAATCAGTTAATTGATTTCTGAATTTAAGACAATTTTTGGATTCTAGATGCTGCTTGGACAAGTTCTTTGTGGCTATTTACCAAACAATTGATTTACAGCCACAAACATTAAACCAACACTTCTCCCGTCATTTCAGCAGGAATGGGTATACCCATGAAGTGCAAAATCGTTGGGGCTATATCGCCTAGTTTCCCTGATTTAAGTGGACCATTCCAATCTTTATCAATAACAAATAAAGGGACAGGGTTTAGGGTATGGGCGGTATTTGGACTCCCATCTGCATTTTTCATGAAATCAGCATTACCATGATCTGCAGTCAGAAATACGGTATATCCACTTTCCAATGCAGCTTCTACTACTTGTTTAACGCAGCGGTCTACGGTCTCGACTGCTTTTTTGGCTGCTTCCCAGATTCCTGTGTGTCCAACCATATCTGCATTGGCATAGTTGAGACAAATAAAATCAGCTGTCTTATTTTTAATTTCAGGAATGATTTTTTCGGTGAGTTCGTCCGCACTCATTTCTGGCTGAAGATCGTAAGTAGCTACCTTTGGAGAAGCGGCCATAATTCTTCTTTCTCCTTCAAAAGGAAGCTCTCTGCCTCCACTAAAGAAAAAAGTAACGTGTGGGTATTTCTCTGTTTCTGCTATCCTGATTTGCTTTTTGCCCTGTTGTTCCAGTACTTCGCCCAGGGTTTCGGTAAGGTTATCGTTTTTAAAGATGACATGAACTTGTTTGAAAGTACTGTCATATTCGGTCATCGTCGTATAATCCAATGCAAGTTTGTGCATGCCAAATTCTTGAAAATCCTTTTGTGTCAATACCTCAGTAATTTCCCTACACCGGTCTGTTCTAAAGTTGAAACAAACCACAGCGTCACCGGCTTCAATTTTTGCTAAAGGTTGCTGATCTTGATCTACTATGATAATCGGTTTGATAAATTCATCGGTGATGTTTTCTTCATATCCTTTTTGAATAGCTGCTGAAGCGGATGTTGCGTTTGTGCCAATACCCTGTAAAAGCGCGTCGTAGGCTAATTTAACGCGCTCCCATCTTTTATCGCGGTCCATTGCATAATACCTTCCAATGACGGTAGCAATTTTTGCTTTGGATTGTTTTAGGTGTTCTTCCAGGTCTGTTATAAAACCCAATCCACTTTTGGGATCGGTATCCCTGCCATCTGTGAAAGCATGTATAAATACATTTTGTATTTCTTCTTTGGCGCATAGATCAATCAAGGCTTTTAGGTGATTGATATGCGAATGCACGCCTCCATCACTCACCAAACCCATGAGGTGTAATTTCTTGTTGTTCTTTTTTGCATAGTGTATTGCAGATAACAAGGCAGCATTGGTTTGAAATTCACCTGAGCGGATGGCCACATTGATACGTTGTAATTCTTGGTAAACTATTCTACCTGCACCCAGGTTAAGGTGTCCAACTTCACTGTTTCCCATTTGACCTTCAGGTAGTCCAACTAGTTCACCGCAGGTAACCAAGCTGCTGTTTGGATATTTATTATAGAGGGATGTTACAAAAGGCACCTGTGCATGCTGAATCACATCGCTATTTTTTATTGCGCCATGGCCCCAGCCATCCATAATAACAAGTATGCATTTTTTATTTTCCATATTGCAAAATTACTCGTTTTCAAATTATTTACATTTGTAGTCTT
>CAMDFC010000037.1 GCA_945897185.1 Chitinophaga pinensis
CCATCAAACCACTTGGATCCAATAAAATCATTTCCATTATACGAAAGAACTGGTTGCTCTTTATCGAAGTCAAAAACTTTGGTGTATTCAATAAAATATCGCCAAAATGCATCTACCTCTTTTACACTCCACTTATACAATGATGGATAATCAGTAAAGAGCAATCCCTTTTCATTTTCTAACCATTGCATGAAGCGGTGCAAATGAGAAGCAAGCTTTTGCTCACGGGTTGCTTCCCACAATATTTCAGGTGATGCCGACATGCAGGATAGTTATTATAAATTAATCCTCAAAAACTAGAGGTTTCCTCTTAATCCCTGCTCTCTTTCTAGAGCTTCAAATAAGGCCTTGAAATTACCAGCACCAAAAGATTTTGCACCACGGCGTTGGATGATTTCATAGAAAATTGTTGGACGATCTTCAACTGGCTTGGTAAAGATTTGTAACAAGTATCCTTCATCATCACGATCTACTAAAATACCCAATGGACGCAGCATATCTATATCTTCTTCAATTGGACCAACGCGTTTTGCAAGATCATCATAATAAGTACCTGGCACTTGAAGAAACTCTACACCTCTTGAGCGGAGTTTAATTACAGTATCCATAATATTGTCTGTTGCAATTGCAATATGCTGTACACCCGGACCACCATAGAAATCCAAGTACTCTTCTACTTGTGATTTTTTCTTCCCTTTAGCAGGCTCATTTATTGGAAACTTTACATAACCGTTGCCATTACTCATCACCTTACTCATTAATGCAGAATACTCAGTGGATATCTGCTTATCGTCGAAGGTCAATATGTTTTTGAATCCCATCACATCCTCATAAAACTTTACCCAAGGATTCATTTCATTCCAACCTACATTACCTACGCAATGATCAATATATTTTAAGCCTACAGACGCTGGATTGTACTCCGATTTCAATTCTCTAAACCCAGGTAAAAAAATTCCATTATAGTTTTTCCGTTCTACAAATAAATGAACGGTATCGCCATAGATATGAATTCCACTCATAACAACTGTACCATGCTCATCACTCATTTCTTTTGGCTCCATAAAAGATTTTGCACCTCTTGATGTAGTTTGGTGAAAGGCATCACGCGCATCATTAACGGTAAGTGCAATAGTCTTTACCCCATCACCATGAAAATTAGTGTGTTGTGCGATAGGATGATCAGGATGCAAAGCTGTAGTAAGTATCAGACGAACTTTATCTTGTTTCAATACATAGGATACTTTTTCACGATCGCCAGTCTCGGGACCAGAATATGCTAACCCCTCATACCCAAATGCAGTCTTGTAATAATGCGCCGCTTGCTTTGCATTGCCCACATAAAATTCTACAAAGTCAGTTCCCAATAATGGTAAAAAATCTTGTGTCCCCGTATTCATATTACTCAATATTAAATTGCCAGCTTTTGTGATAAGATTCGTCTTCAATTTCTATAGCATGCTCAGTTAACATTAACGGTCTGAATGGATCAATCATTACTGCTAGTTCATCTGTCTTTTCCTTACCAATACTTTTTTCAACACTTCCAGGATGTGGTCCATGAGGGATGCCACCAGGATGAAGTGTGATTTGCCCTTTTACTACCGAATGCCTACTCATGAAATCACCATCTACATAATAAAGCACTTCATCACTATCTACATTACTGTGGTTATACGGTGCAGGTATGGCCTGTGGATGGTAATCATATTTTCGAGGGACGAATGAACAGACCACAAAATTTCCTGCTTCAAATGTTTGATGTACGGGTGGTGGCTGATGAACGCGACCAGTGATGGGTTCGAAATTATGAATAGAAAAAGCCCAAGGATAATGATAGCCATCCCATCCAATGAAATCGAATGGATGCGTACCGTAAACATAAGGATAAATCAAACCTTGTTTTTTAATCAACACTTTAAAATCGCCTAGTTCGTCATGTGTTTTTAATTCTTGTGGACGACGAATATCTCTTTCACAGAATGGAGCATGCTCCATCAGCTGACCCACTTCATTCAAATAACGTTTTGGAAAACGAATGGGCGTATAGCTCTCAATAATAAACAACCTGTTGTCTGAATTATCAAAAACTATTTGATAAATAGTACCACGAGGTACCACAACATAATCACCATATCCAAAACGGATAGTCCCAAAACCCGTACGCAGTTCTCCAGTACCTTGATGAATAAAAATTATTTCATCAGCCTGACTATTTTTATAAAAATAATCTGTCATGGATTGTGTTGGTGCAGCAAGTGAAATTTGAAGATCACTGTTTACCAAAACAGGTTTCCTGCTTTTTAAAAAATCATCTTCTGGCTTTATATTGAATCCCAAAAGACTTGTATGTTTTAAATGTTTTTCTCTGGCAATTTTTGGCTCAACAGAATAGGGTTCACCAAGCGTTTTAACGATTGTAGGCGGGTGGCAATGATAAACCAAGGAGTAAAGACTAGAGAATCCATGTGTAGATACCAGTTCTTCTGCATACAATGTTCCATCGGGTTTTCTAAAAGCAGTATGTCTCTTTTGAGGAATTTGTCCAAGTGAATGATAGATTGGCATAACAAATCGTTTTCGTGGACTATTGTTTTTACTAAAATGTACAATTTCAAAGTTCGTGAATTAATTCCTAAGTTTGCTAGGTTTGAACACCATTAAAGTATGAAATTATCCACCTACTATACAAGCGAAGAGCATCTCGGAATTTTTGTAAGTAATAAACTGTATCAGGTTAATCTTTTACATCAAGATCTACCAAATGACATTTTAGATTTTCTTGAACAAGGAGAAAAAAGCATGACTTTATTAAAGTCTTGCGAACAAAGGTTGATAGATAACCCGGATTTCATAACATCTGTTGAAGATTATCAATTGCTCGCACCAGTGCCCAGACCAAGATCTTGCAGAGATGGATACGCGTTTCGTCAGCATGTAGCTACTGCACGCAGAAATCGTGGATTGGGTATGATTCCTGAATTTGACCAATTTCCCATATTTTATTTTACCAACCACAATGCCATTTTTGGTGGTGGTGAACTTTCCTTTATGCCGGATCATTTTCGTCAACTTGATTTTGAGTTAGAGGTGGCAATTGTCATTGGTAAAAAAGGAAGAAATATTCGTGCAGAAGTAGCCGATCAGTACATTGCAGGTTATACCATCATGAATGACCTTAGTGCAAGAACACTGCAGATGGAAGAGATGTTACTCAATCTTGGTCCGGCTAAAGGAAAAGATTTTGCAACCAGTATCGGACCTTGGTTGGTGACTACCGATGAACTGGAAGTATTTCGTACAACAACTAAAGACAATCATACAGGTGTGCAATACAATATGCCAATGACCTGCACCATCAATGGTGTACAAGTATCCAGTGGTAATATGAATCAGATGGACTGGACATTCGCAGAAATTATTGAACGTGCATCTTATGGCGTTGACTTATATCCAGGCGATGTGATTGGCTCCGGTACCGTGGGCACCGGTTGTTTTCTTGAACTTAATGGGACTGGCAAACTGAACAACCCTGATTTTGTTCCGCAATGGTTAAATGTAGGTGATGTGGTATCGCTTCAGGTTGAGGGGCTAGGAGAACTCACCAATACAATAATTGCTGAGCAAACCGATTGGTCAATACTTAACAGAAAGAAATAATGGTAACGAAAGATGCTTCAACATTAACAGGTGTACAACTGCAAAATATTTTGCAGTATGTAATTGCACCCAGACCTATTTGCTTTGCATCTACAATCAATAAAAAGGGCGAAGTCAATTTAAGCCCTTTTAGCTTTTTCAATATTTTCAGCGTACAACCGCCTATTTGTGTCTTTTCGCCATCAAGAAGACTTCGTGATAATACTACAAAACATACGTTAGACAATATCAATGAGGTAGCAGAGTGCGTAATCAATATCGTGAGTTATGAAATGGTAGCTCAAACATCATTGGCAAGTTGCGAATATCCACAAGGGGTGAACGAGTTTACCAAAGCAGGGTTTACAATACTACCCTCAGATGTAGTGAAACCACCTCGCGTTGCCGAATCTCCCGTGCAACTTGAATGTCGTATTAACCAAGTTGTGCCACTCGGCGAAAAGGCAGGTTCCGGTAATTTGGTCATTGCAGAAATCTTACGCATCCATTTATCAGAAAGTATTCTAGATGATAAAGGAAATGTTGATCAAACTGCATTGGACCTTGTGGCTCGCTTAGGTGGAAACTGGTATGCCCGAATCAACAAAGATTCATTGTTTCAATTGGAAAAACCGAATGAAAAAATTGGAATAGGTTTTGATCAACTGCCAACTTCACTTCTTCATGCTGATTGGCTAACCAATAATGAAAAAGCCCAATTTGCTAATCTTAATAATCCTCCCAAAAAAGAGGAAGCACTTGAGTTAATGGATCAATCAGTAAAAGAAAAAATAATTGCACTAAGTCCCTCTACCATCCAAGACATACAATCTCAAATTAAGGCCTTGCTCAAAAGCGGAGATGTTTCAAAAGCCTGGTGTATAGCAATTCAACTTCCCTAGTCTTATTCAAAAACCATTTTCTGATCGATGATGGATAGTCCATCTACTATGAGCTTTTTATGAGCTGGACTGGTTCTGCATTTTAATTCGAGGTGTCTTCTAACCTCCTGATAAATCAACAGCAATGCCTCATCGTATGCAGTAATTTCAGCTATTTCCAGGGAAGCCAACCAATCATCAGAATAGTTATTCTGTAACGTTAACCATATATTGGATAGCTCTTCCGTAGTTCTATTGCCTTCTCTTATTTCTCTAATTAAGGCAAATAAAGCATGATATTGAACATCTTTTTCAGCATATTCCACACGCTTGGTTTTTTTACCTGATAGTTGTAATCCATCATCAAAGATCATCTTATCGGCAGCGCCACTAAATACAGAAGGAACTCCAGACCCTACAATTAACTTGAGGTTTCCTTGAGATTTGCTGTGCAATATTCTTGCATCAGCACTTATAATTTCTACTTCCCCGAAATGTATTTGTTCTAATTTTTCTTGATGGAAAATCAAATCAGTGATGCTCCCCTCAACAGCAATACCATTGGAAAGGACAAAGTGACAATCAGTTCCACGGGTTATACCCAATTCAGAAAGAGACACTTCATTATGTTGGTCTATTCCAACTTGCGTATTATTTAACCTGCCAATGAGTATGGTGCATCCATTTGGAAACTGATCTTTACCAGAATTTTTTAATGCTTTATCATCCCTACACAGTGCAGATGGTCCTTTCGTAGTTATCCAGGAAGTTCCAAACTCATTGTCTTCTACAAATGATGCTACAAGTCCGAATACCTGAACACCATTATTCAATACAATTGTACAAATCTGTTCTGAAGAAATAGCTTTAGTTAATCCACTCACACCACCAGTTGTCATCGCCATCCCAGATTCAAATTCACGTAACACATCAAGTAGGTTTTCAAAAGTAGGTGTTACAAAAAGATACGGCTGTGGTTTAGTGATGTCGTAGGGATAATGAATGGCATCAATAGTATATGGAATTTTTTTTACTTCAGGTCGCATGCAGGAGGAGCTTTCACCTATGGAGGACAAGAGACCTGCGCCATAGATTTTAGGATTATCTAGGGGGCCAATTAAGCCATACTCAACTGTCCACCACTGCAAACGACTCAGTAGCGCCATCTCAGAAGGTGCTCCCATATTTTGCTGACAACTAAACAATACATCTTCGGCGGCTTTTACTTCTTCAGGATCTACGCCGTATGTCTCTTTTAGAATAGACAACGCGCGAATAGCTTCATAAAGTTCATGGTCCTGCTTAGAAAACATAGCTTTTGCACCTACAGCACCAAGGTGACTTAAAAATTTATTATAATGAACATCACTTATGATGGGTGCATGTCCGGCTGATTCATGTATAATATCAGGCGCTGGTGTATATTCAATATGATCTAGTGTACGAATATCAGCCGCAACTACAAGTACACGCCAAGCCTGGTATTCCATGAATGCGGCAGGAGGAATAAATCCGTCTACAGTAACTGCACCCCATTCTATTTCAGAGAGTGCATCATTGATTTCTTGTAATGAAGGAATTTTTTCAATAGTGAGTCCAGCTTTTTTTAAACCTGGTATATAAGGATAATAGGCTGCATCTTTGAGGTAACTGTAGTTTTGACGCATTACATAGCGCCACAGGGCATGATCTACCGGCGTATAATGATCATACTCTTGATCAACGATATATTTCCTTAAGTGTTCAGGCAGTCGCTTAACCTGTTCGTTATTGAAATCCTGAAAAACTTGCATGGTAATTTTATTTAAATGATAAAATTCCAACCATGAATATCTGGAGCTAGTCCCTTCCTGATATCATTCAAAATTACATATGCTTTGTTGTGAAATGACGTTTCATTGGGTGTTGGTATATTATAATCATTTTCTCCAATGCGTATCATTTGCACTGGCGCAACTACTGCTGCAGTTCCAGTACCAAATGCCTCTGTCACTCTGCCTTCACGGAGATAGGATTCAAGCTCATCAACAGCAATTCTTCTCTCCTCAACAACAATTTCCTGGTCTCTTGCAATGGTTAAAACTGAATCTCTGGTTATCCCTTCAAGTATAGCTGTACTTAATGATGGTGTAATGATTTTACCATCAACCATAAACATGATGTTCATCATACCAGCTTCATCAATGTAACGATGCTCTTTCGCATCTGTCCAAAGTACCTGATCAAAACCTTCTTCAATAGCCTTTTTCACTGGGTAGAAACTGCTCCCATAATTACCGGCACATTTGGCATACCCAGTACCTCCTTCTGCAGTACGCGTATACTTCGTCTCTACTTTAAGCCGGTATGGTTTTCCAAAATATTTGCCTGCAGGGCTCATCAAAATCATGAATTGATATTGATCTGCTATTTTAATTTTTAATCTTGGTTCTGAAGCAAAACAGAAAGGCCTTAAGTACAGTGATGTACCTGGAGCAGTCGGAACCCACCCCTGATCAACTTTCAACATCTCAATAAGTGCATCGAAAAATAACTCTTCAGAAATTGTTGGCATGCACATGCGATCTAAAGAGCGATTAAATCTTTCAAGATGACTATGCGGCCGAAAAATTGAAATACGACCATCCTGCATGCGAAAAGCTTTCATGCCCTCGAAAACTGATTGACCATAATGCAGTGCCAACATTGCAGGTGAAAAGGTAATATCTCCAAATGGAACTATTTCAGGATTTGTCCATTCTCCATTTCTGTATGTTGCACAAAACATATGATCAGAACAATCTTTACCAAATTCAGGATTTGTCAAATCAATTGAAGGAAGTCGAGATGAAGAGGTAAGCTTTCTAGCAATCTCAATCATTATTTTCGTTTTAATTTAACCCACAAATAAAGAGGCAAATTAGATTAATTTTTCTTTACGAAAACCATATTAAAGAACCACTATCAAAGTGGTTTATTCATTCACTAAATTCCAAGGTATTGACTTTTGTACATCAAATTCCTACGTCGGTTTTCAATTTTTATTACAATTTCTTTAACCAACCACTTCTGTCCCGTTTTCAATGGAAGCAATATAAAATGTTAAAGTAAGATGCATTGCTTGCTCATATGCAGGTTCTATACTTTCAATCAATGCCTCGATAGCATCTTCTTTTACAAGATTTATAGTACACCCACCAAATCCTCCACCCATCATACGTGCACCCATCACATTTGGATTGTCCTTTACAAAATCAACAAGCCAATCCAATTCTTTGCAACTCACTTCATACATTTTACTCAGTCCTTCGTGGGTTGCAAACATTTTTTTTCCTAAAGCCTGAATGTTTCCTTCACTTAAATCTAAACATCCAATGAGTAACCGTTCAATTTCTTGTACCACAAATCTGCTTCTTCTATCGATTAATTCGCTTTTGGGTTTAACATATTGATCCAACATCAATTCGGTTACATCTCTTAATGATTCTACTGCTGGTTCAGTTTGACGAACCCAATCTACTGCTTGTATACATTCATTTCTTCGTGTATTGTATTCACTCGATGCAAGTGAATGTTTCACATTGGTATTGAACAACACTATTTTATATCCTTCCAGTTTTAATGGGACATATTGGTATTCTAATGATTGACAATCTAACCTGATTACATGATCCTTCTTGCCCATCATGGAAGCAAATTGATCCATGATACCGCACATTACCCCTGCATATTCATGCTCGGCTTTTTGAGCCATACCTACCATGGTCAGTCTTGATAAATTAGCTCCTAACAATTCATTTAATGCAAATACCGTAGCACACTCAATCGCAGCAGAAGATGAAAGTCCAGCGCCAATCGGTACATCACTAACCAGCACTGCATTAAACCCGCTTAGCGCTAATCCGTTTTTCTGAAACTGAGCAGCAGAGCCCAAGATGTAATTGGTCCAACTTAAATCAGTAGTAGGCTTTAAGTCCTCAACTCGAGTAGAAATACTTTCATTCAGATCTAAAGCAACAAGATGAATTTCATTGTCATCACGAAGCGACATCGCTATATAAGCAGCCTTATCGATTGCAGCTGGTAAAACGAATCCATTGTTATAATCGGTATGTTCACCTATGATGTTAATTCGTCCGGGTGATTTTACAATTAATGGATCTCTACCAAAACGTGAGATGAATTCTTGTAAGATTTTTACTTTCATGCAACAGTTAGGTTTAACACAAATGCTATAGTGGGTGATTGAAATTATGTTTGCTTTTCAGCAAAAAAATTCTTTTTACTTATCGCTCCAACTTCATTAAAAACCCTCCACCTGGTGCAAGATGAATGGTTAACTGATCATTCTTTTTAACGATGTTGCTGTAGGTAAGTGAATAATCAGCAGCATATCGATCAGCATTAATTCCATCTTTACATATTGTTGCATTGTATTGGCCTTGCTCAAGAAAATCAAAGTTTATCTTAACATCTCTGGCCTGCCAATCGCCCATTCCTGCTATATACCAATCAGTGCCTTTTCTTCTTGCAGTAATAATATAATCTCCTACTTTACCATCAAGAATTATTGTTTCATCCCAAAGCGTTGGTATTGAACCTAGTAATTCCATGAATGCTGGTTCGAGATACGCCTCTGAAGGATTACCTGAGAAAATTTGCATGGGACTATCATATACAACAAACATGGCGAGTTGGTGAGCGCGGGTACCTGGACTAGTTACAACACCAACAACGGGACGGGTTCCTTTTTCGGTTGCATTATTCAACAAACCAGGCTCATAGTCAAACCCCCCTGCAAGCATTCTTGTAAAGGGTAAAATCAAATCATGTTCAGGCGTCAATTTATTTCCCCAAATATTATATTCAGACCCCATCACCCCTTCTCTTGCAACAGCATGTGGATAGGTTCTATCGAATCCTTTTGCTGGAAAAGTTCCGTGAAACATGACCATAATATTACGCTTGGCAGCGGCTTCTGCAATCTTGAAATGAAAATTGATTGCCTTTTGATCATCTCTGTCGATAAAGTCAGTCATGATAAAATCAATTCCCCATTGCTGAAACCTATCCAAAGCGCTATCCAATTGTTTATCCAACGTCCGGGCTAATGTCCACATACCCAATTTCACCCCTTGCTTTCTTGAATGTGCAAGTATTGAATCCATTGAAATTGCAGGATTGACTTTAAATAAATCATTGTTATCACTCCAACCTGCATCCATCATGATCCTGTCAAATCCAAAACGCTTTGCAAAATCGATGTAATACATATAAGACGCAGTATTGATACCTGCTCTGAAAGGCACATTAAACAGATTGACATCCGTAATCCATTCATCTGTCAGGTTTCCTGGTTTGATCCAATCTGTATTTTGCAAACGACTCGGAGAAGCTAGTCGGTATACCATATCACTTGAAGGCAAATCTTTATCCTGTTCAGCAACAATAAAAACCCGCCATGGATAGGTCCTTTTACCCTTTGTCTTGGCAATAAAATCAGCCCTTTTACTCACTACCATTTGTGGGAATTCTCCTTCCACCAATCTTTCTTCAGCAGGATAACCAGCATGTATCCCAATCAAACTATTATCGGCTGTCCCGCCAATAAACATACCCGGATAATCTTCAAGATCAGATTCAGTAATACCAATTTTAGGAAAATTAGAATTATCCGGCATTACCAATACAGGCGAATAGCCCATCATTTCTTTCTTTACATCTTTAAGCGGAAGCAATTGATATAACTCTTCGAAACTCGTATGATACTCATCCACATTATCCCGTTTTGTAACTACCGGTATATAAGCAGAAGCAGATTGCGGAAAATTAATTTTTGCCAATTCATTTCGAATGACAATACTGTCTTTAAAACTTGTACCAATTCTATATGCAAATCCGTCATCATAAACCCTAACCTCTAGTGTGTATGGTTGTTTAAAGCTTATCTGAAGTTGGTGATAGTGGTCTTTTATCTGCTTCCGTTTTTCTGGAACAGGAACATCAATTGTTGAAACGATTTGTGTTAAACGATGACTAAGGATCTTGTTTTTCTCGTTGGCCATTGTGACCTTACCTTCCACCTGCATATCAATTAAAGAGGGTGCTATAATCATGCGTTGATTATGCCAGACAGCATAATTCAGTTGAGCATCCTGCCATATACCGATTTTAATTTTTTGAGAAGGAGATGTAACGAATACGGTATCGGCAGCGAAAGTTTCATTTGTCTGAATAAAACCAAATGAAAGAAATAACAAATAAATAGAAATGCTGTTTTTAAAGAATGCTTTTTTCAAGATATCTTTTTTTTACAATTTACGAAAAATTGAAGTTGAAAGAATTTCGTCTTTATTTGTGCAATAAGAAATAAATAATTACTGCTCATATCCAATCCGAGTCTTCTAGTTGAAAAGGTGAGATACTTCCTCAAAGCTCCAACTTCATCATCCAATCCGTTTGCTCATCATCTCCCATTTTAAAAATATGGGTATCAAATTTGATGAACCCATTCTTTGAATAGAACCGTATTGCACGATGGTTCTCTTCCCAAACCCCCAACCAAGCATAAGTACAGGTCGTTTTTTTAGCTTCTTCAAGTGCTTTATCAATTAACAGCTGTCCGACTTTCTTTCCATGATAAGCCTGCAAAACATAGATCCGTTCAATTTCAAATGCATTTAGATCTTTCAATTCAGTTTGAGCTTCACCTGTATTGGTTTTTAAATAACCCACTACCTCATTTCCAATCTGAGCAAAATAAAATGTAGAATGGGGATTTACAAGTTCTTCGCTCAGCTTTACAATAGTGAATTTTTCATCCAGGTAATTTTTTAAATTTTCAAGTGAATTATAATCTGCGAACATTTCAGAAAATGTTTCTCGCGCTATCATTTGTAACTCAACTACATCATCAATACCTATTGCTTTAATATTTAACTGTTCCATACTAAATTCTAAAATTCACACGATAATAAAAAGAAATAACTTAGCAAGATGCCACAATATATAGCACAAATTACAATTGTTGTCCGCGACTATGACGAAGCCATTCAATATTACACAACCATACTGAATTTTGAATTGATTGAAGACACAACACTAAGTGAAACAAAGCGCTGGGTAGTAGTTCAACCCAAAGGCAGCAACAATGGATGCAAACTGCTGCTTGCCAGAGCTGCATCTTCAATCCAGGAACAGGCAATAGGCAATCAAACAGGTGGAAGGGTGTTTCTCTTTATGCATACCGATGATTTTGACCGTGATTACCAGGACTATACAGCAAAAGGGGTAGTTTTTGTTCGACCACCAGTTGTTGAACCCTACGGGAAAGTCGCGGTTTTTAAAGACCTTTATGGTAATCTTTGGGATCTGATTCAGCCAAATTAAAATATTTCCTGAAGCAACCAATATGAACACAAATCAACATCAAGCCAATAACGACACAACCGACAACCTTCTTTTTTCCAAAAAAGACATGATTTTTGTCGCCATAACAGTATTTATTGCAGGATGGATTGTCAAAATTCCAAGATTAATACACCAGGAAGAAGATCTATTCTTTGCACGCAATATAGGATTCATCGTATTTCCAGCTTTGCTATTCTATTTTACCTGGAAAAGAAAAGCAAACTTTAAGACACTTATTTTACCGGCTATCATATTATTAACTGCCGCAATTTTTATCAACAGCTTGCCACAAGATGAAAAAAGCGATACGCTGATCTTAAGCTGTATTCATCTGCCTATTTTAATTTGGTCGCTTGTTGGTTTTGCATTTTCAGGTAGCAATCCTAAAAATATTTTGGAAAGAGTTGGGTTTCTTAGGTTCAATGGAGATTTAGTCGTGATGGGAGCTGTGATGATGCTTGCAGCTGGTTTATTTACTGCTATAACAATGGTACTTTATAACCTCATTGGCATGGACATTGAGGATTTTTATATTAGCTATGTAGTTACCTGGGGATTACCAGCTATACCCATCATCGCGACGGTGTTGGTCACCAACAATACTACCTTGGTTGGCAGAGTCTCACCTATCATCGCTAAAATATTTACGCCGTTTGTCTTTGTGTCTTTGGCAATTTTTTTAGGAGCAGTAATCGGCACGGGCAAAGATCCCTATAACGATAGAGAGTTCTTGGTGGTATTCAATGGATTGCTGATAGGCGTAATGGCCATTATTCTTTTCTCACTAAGTGAAGTCACAAAAGGAAAAAACAATAAAATTCAATTGCTTTTTTTAATCGGTCTATCTCTACTCACCATCATTGATAACGGCATAGCGCTTTCTGCAATTGTATTCCGGTTGACCGAATATGGAGTAACCCCCAACAGAATAGCGGTATTGGGGAGCAATCTCTTAATGCTTACACACCTGAGCATGATTGCTTATCAGTTAATCAAAATCTTGAATAAAGATGCTGAGTTAATTGAGGTAGAAAAAACAATTGGAAAATTCTTACCACTTTATGCTGCGTGGGCTGTAATTATTGTTTTCTTATTTCCGGTTTTGTTTGATTACAAATAAGTAAAATTTCTATTTTTCGATAACAGTACTTATCTTTGGCGTAAGTAACTAATTTGTTTTTCTCATGATTCTATCTTTTGGCTCGAAAGAAACAAGCAAAATTTGGGATGGAGAAAGGGTAAAAAAGATGCCTAATGACATACAAAATACAGGAAGACGAAAATTGAGAATGCTAAATAATTCTCAAAATATTAATGACCTACAAATACCACCATCCAATAAATTAGAAAAACTTAAAGGAGGGTACAGAGAATTTTATTCAATAAGAATAAACAACCAATGGAGAATTATATTTAAGTGGAGCAATGGAAATGCTTTTGAAGTCGAAATTATTGATTACCATTAAAATCAAAATAATGAAAAAGCTAAACAATATACATCCTGGCGAAATTTTACAAGAAGAATTTCTTATTCCGCTTTCAATTAGTGCTTATAGACTTTCAAAAGATACCGGAATTCCACAGACAAGAATTTCAGCAATCATCAAAGGCAATAGAAGAATCACAGCTGATACAGCATTAAGATTTTCAAAGTATTTTGGTAACTCAGCAAAATTTTGGCTTGGACTACAAGATGATTTTGATATTGAAGAAGAAAATACTTTTCTCAAAGCAACATTAGATGCTATTCCACGATTTAGAAACTCAGCAGCATAAAGGAATTATTCTCTAGTTCTATCACAATTTCAATTGCTTATAGAAATATTCTTCAGTCACTTCTTTTACTTGGCCTGGTAACAAGTCGGAAACATTGATATCCTCAATAGACAATCGGATCAACCGAACACATCTGTGTTGCACAGCAGCAACCATTTTCCTAACCTGGTGAAATTTACCTTCTGTAAGTGTAATCTTCACCCAGGAATTCTTGACTTTTTCATGCAACGGTATTTCTGCATCTTGGATATAATCGGGTTTATCGACCAACTCCACTTCACATGGTGTTGTCATGTATTCTCCACCCTTTGGTGCACTGATGGTTATACCAGATGATAGTTGTGCTGCTGTTATATTTGTCATCACCTTCTTGACTTGTACCAAATAAGTCCGTTTGTGTGGCAATTTCCCCTTAAAAAGCAACCTGGTCACTTTTTTATCAGTAGTGAGCAATAACAACCCCTCAGAATCTTTATCCAACCTACCAATAGCATGGGTTCCCTCAGGGAAATTAAAATCAATTGCCCCAAGCAACCTCACCTTATCCGAACTTATAAATTGAGAAACCATGTTCACGGGTTTATACAACAAGAAATAACGGTGGATAGACATACATGCAAAATACATTATCTAATTTTACAAGACCTACATTTAACTTCAGACAAAAATTTCATAGATGAACGTGCATGGCATACCCTACAAAACCATTTGGTTAAAACAAGATGACCCTTGCACGGTTATGATTATTGATCAACGAAAACTACCGCATCAATTTATTGTAGAAGAAATTCGATCACTTGAGCAAATGAAGTTAGCCATCAAAGACATGCATCTTCGTGGAGCAGGATTGATTGGCGCTGCAGCAGCATATGGCATTTATTTGGCTACACTTGAAATAAAAGACTTCACAAATTTTCAAGATGAATTCAGGAAAGCTGCAGAAGTTTTAAAAATGACCAGGCCGACTGCCGTCAATCTTGCTTGGGCTGTCGACCAACAATTAGATGCATTAAACAATGCGTCCAACATAGAAGAGTTACAATCAATTGCACTCAAAACTGCAACTGCAATTGCAGACGAAGATGCAGAGAACTGCAAAAAAATTGGAGAACATGGACTCCCATTAATTGAAAAAATCAGTCGACAAAAAAACGGAACCACAGTAAACATTCTAACCCACTGCAATGCAGGCTGGCTAGCATTTGTGGACCACGGCACTGCAACCTCTCCTATTTATGCTGCTCATGAAAAGGGGATTGATGTGCATGTTTGGGTAGATGAAACAAGACCTAGAAACCAAGGTGCAAGTCTGACTGCCTGGGAACTTGGAATGCATGGTGTTCCACATACAATTATAACCGACAATACAGGTGGACATTTGATGCAACACGGGATGGTGGATATGGTGATTGTTGGATCAGACAGAACGACTAGCACAGGTGATGTAGCCAACAAAATTGGGACCTATTTAAAAGCATTGGCTGCAAAAGACAACAACATCCCATTCTATGCAGCAGTCCCGATGTCTTCATTCGATTGGCAAATAGAAGATGGTATTTCCCAAATAGAAATTGAAGAAAGAGACCCAGAGGAAGTCGCTTTTATTGAAGGTCTCTGTGAAGGAGAAATAAAGAGGGTCCAATTGACCCCTGCAGGAAGTCCAGCTAAGAATTTTGGGTTCGATGTAACACCCGCAAGATTGATCACCGGCATCATCACTGAACGCGGTATCTGCGAGGCAAATAAAAAAAGCATACTGGAAGTATTTCCAGAAAAAAGATAATGGACGAAGGTTATATCAAATACCAATGCAACTGGATAAAGACGGATTTTATCCAACCTGAACAAATAGAAGTAATCAACAAATGGAGAACGGTTCTTTTTGATGAGGGATACATCGGCATGTACGAAAATGGAATTGGGTTTGGGAACATCAGTATCCGGGTGGATGAAAACTTGTTTTTGGTTTCAGGATCAGCGACTGGCGGTATCCGAGAGTTAACTGCTGAACATTATGCATTGGTGACGGACTACAATTTTGCACTCAACCAGTTAACCTGCAAGGGAATGACAATGGCATCCTCTGAATCCTTAACACATGCCGCTATTTATGACTGCTCTAAAGAAACCAATGCCGTTATACATGTCCACCACAAAGAAAAATGGACAAGCTTACTGCATCGCGTTGCAACTACCAATCCCGCAATTGCTTATGGCACAACAGAAATGGCCTATGCCATCCAGGACTTAATTAGTGGAAACAAAATTGGTGATCATAAAATTATTGCAATGGGCGGACACGAAGAAGGGTTGATTTCTTTTGGTAGAACACTCGAAGAAGCCGCATTGACAATTTTAAGGAATTAAAACATTCATTGTATCTTTCCGCTGATTTTGGTTAACAATAACCAGTGTCGAATGTTAAATTAAATTTACCATGAAGAAATTTATTATACCGCTATTACTGGTCACTTTTTTGATGGGTTGTGAGTCCAAAAAATCAGATGTGCCTACTGTAGCATTTATTGATGCATTCCAAGACAATACCATTGCAAAAGCCAGAGAAGGATTTTTTGCTGCACTATCCGAAAACGGATTTGATGAAAAAAAGGGAACCCTCCAAGTAATCTACCGCAATGCACAGGGTGATATTCCAACCCTCACACAGATTACGAAATACATGGTTTCACAAAAGCCAACCTTGATTGCTACTTGCCCAACACTTGCGTCCATCACTGCTGTTCAAAACATCAAAGACATTCCCATCTTCATGATGGTATCAGAAACAGTAGAGCGCCTGCAAGTAAAAAGTAAATTAGATGGCTATCCCAAAAACCTGTTTGGTGTTGGAGAAACATTGGCTTATGTAGATACTTCCGTAAGCTTGATATCAAAACTCATTAAACCCAAAGGGGAAAGAATACGCATTGGACTTGTCTTCAACCAATCCGAGCCCCAATCTGTACAAGCACTAGAAGAAATTAGAAAAATTGCAACCTTCAACAATATGGATATTGTGGCATTACCAGTAAATGCATCCGCTGAAGTGTTATTGGTTACACAGTCGTTGCTCTCAAAAAACATTGATGTATTTTTTGCCAACCCAGACAACACCATCTTTGCTTCTTTTGAATCTATCCTAAAAGCCTGTGAAGCAAAGAATGTACCCATCATGACCAGCGAAGCAGGTTTGGTTTCCAGAGGTGCACTTGCGGCGTATGGACCAGATATGTTCGAATGGGGCTACCAGTCTGGTTTACAAGCAGCACAATTATTGAAGACAGGAAGTACAGAAGGTATTGCACCAGCATTGGTTAAAACCAGAAACAGGGTTTACAATCCTGCAATGGCAAAAAAATACAACATCACTATACCTGAAGGATATAAGCCACTTTAATGAGCGCATTCTATCTCACCGCACTGCAAATGGCATTATGCCTTGGCCCAATGGCCATGGGGATTTTCATATCCATGAAAGTCTTTAATATTCCAGACATCACCACCGATGGTAGTTATACCTTGGGAGCAACAGTAACAGCAATTATGTTGACTGCAAATACACCTGTTTGGTTGGTGTTGCCAATCAGTATTATGGCGGGTGCGTTGGCCGGCACTTTCACAGGACTGATCCATACCAAATTGGGTATTGATGCATTGCTTTCTGGTATTCTGGTTATGACGGCTATGTATTCTGTCAATCTTATGATATTGGGTCGGTCCAATATTCCATTGATTGATATCGATTCTATCTTCAATAAACTACCCTTCTCACCAGTAGAACAATACAACGAATTGTTGGTGGCACTTTTATTTGTAGCGGTGCTGCTCTCAATGATTATTTATTTACTTAAAACAGATTTTGGCATTGCCATGCGTGCGACTGGCAACAATCCTATCATGACCAAAGCCATGGGCGTGAACAATGATCGTATAAAAATTATTGGCTTGGCCATGGCAAATGGGCTGACTGCCACCAGTGGATTTTTGGTTGCACAATACCAGGGATTTACGGATATCAACATGGGGATTGGTATTGTGATAACGGGACTAGGATCTGTATTGATTGCGGATACTTTAAAAAGCTGGACCGGCATCAGAAAAATTGGAAAACAAATCATATTGGTTGTAATTGGATGTATCGTATTCCAAACTGTATTGGCATTTACTTTATCAATTGGCATTGATCCAAATTTGCTAAAAATGGTGACCGCACTATTTGTATTGTTCATTGTAGCCTTACCTCGAATTAGTAAATCCTTGGCTAAAAAGTAAGCATGATCCACATCAAGAACATATCAAAAATTTACAATAAAGGAAAAGAAGACGAAGTGTCTGCACTCAAAGATGTTTCTATCGAAATTCCCCAAGGTGAATTTGTTGTAATTATTGGCACCAACGGAAGTGGTAAATCAACCATCCTCAATCTATTGCTTGGCACACAAATGCCAACACATGGAAATGTTATTGTAAACAACATCGACATAACTGCACTTCCAGAATACAAAAGAAGCAAATGGATTTCGATGGTTTTTCAAAATCCGGCACATGGTACTGCTCCGGAATTGAGCATATTGGAAAATTTCAGGTTGGCATCCCTTCGGGCTGGAAAGAAAAAATTAAGTATTGGCATCAACGCTGATTTTCGCAAAAAAGTTGAAGAGAAAGTCGCCAGTCTGGGAATGGGACTAGAAAAGAAATTAGAACAACCCATGGGTAGTCTATCTGGAGGCCAACGGCAAGCACTCACCTTATTGATGGGCGTGATGGATAAAACTGACATCCTTTTGATGGACGAACCAACGGCAGCACTTGACCCCAAATCATCGCAAGTGGTTATGCAACTGGCAGATAAAATCAACAAGGAACTCGGAATAACAATT
>CAMDFC010000038.1 GCA_945897185.1 Chitinophaga pinensis
TTTTTACAAAGAGTTTACTGATCCAATTGAGTTTAGGTTAGATCCAAGTAGTAATGCAGATACACGTCGTTATTTTTATCAGAATGCATTGAGTGCGAAGACCATCGGTGTTGAAATTGAGTTACGCAAAGGGCTTGAATTTCTATCGCCTGCGCTAAAACCACTAAGCCTTTTTGGTAACTACACTTATATAAGATCTGAAGTAGTTTTCAATGACCTTGGTGCAAGCAATAAGGTGATAAAAGCAAATAGACCCCTACAAGGACAGTCGCCTTATTTAATTAATGCCGGTATACAGTATACTGGTGAGGTATTTAATGCTTCCATCTTATACAATAGAGTTGGAGAAAGATTGACTTTGGTGGGCAACGATGAGTTTCCAAATGTGTATGAAAGACCAAGAAATCAATTGGATCTTCAGTTGTCTAAAAAAGTAATAGATGGAAAAGGACAAATCACAATCAATTTCCAGGATATTCTCAACAATGCGTTTTATTTCTATGAAAACTTGAATGAAAGTACTGCTTTTGATAAAGGAGTAGACAGGCTTTTCAATTCATATAAACAAGGCAGTACCATTACGGTAGGCTTTACATACGACTTCAATATTGGCAAGAAAAAATAAAAAATAGATAAAAACCTCAATTATGAAAAGAATCGTACTAGGTTTGATGGCGTTCACCATGATTTCGCTTTCCTCTTGTATTAAGGTGAATTTTGATGAAACCATCAACAATAACAGTTCGGGTGGTGGAACAGCTGCTGACCCGCAAGATCCAGCTGCAAATGGTGGGATCATTCAAGGAATTTTAACCAAGAGTTACTACTTGCCAAAGGGTAAGTATACTTTGAAAGGATATGTATATGTTACAGATGGTAATACTATAACAATTGCTCCTGGTTCTGTTATAGTTAGTGACATTACAGAAAAAGGCGCCATAATTATTGAAAGAGGTGCAAAGTTGATTGCTGACGGTAGAGCAACTGATCCTATTGTATTCACCAGTGGTAAGCCAATTGGGCAGAGAACTCCTGGTGATTGGGGAGGTATTGTAATTTTGGGTAAAGCCCCAACCAATCGTCCATTAGATCCTGCACCAACAGTAGAAGGTGGTGTTGGTCGTAAATACGGCGGAACAGATGCAAACGATGAAAGCGGAATTTTAAGGTTCGTGCGTATTGAATTTGCAGGTATTGCTGCTGAGCCTGGATCTGAGATCAATGGTCTCACATTAGGTGGCGTTGGTTCTGGTACCATTATTGAAAACGTGCAAGTGTCTTTCGGTAATGATGATGCTTTCGAATTTTTTGGTGGAACAGTGAATTGCAAAAACTTAATTGCATTTGCAACTGCAGATGATGATTTTGATTTTGATTTCGGATATTCAGGTAGAATTCAATACGGTATTGCTTGCCGTAAGCCTGATTTCGTAGATGGTGGTGATGCTGGAAATGGAATTGAGTGTGATAATGATGGTTCAGGCTCTGCTGCTCTTCCAGTTACAAGACCACAGTTGAGTAATTTTACATTTGTTGGTCCAAATAACGCAACAGGAACCGCAGCCAATCATAATTTTGGTAACAGATGGAGAAGAGCAACACAGTTTGTGTTGAGAAACTCAATCATGATTGGTTGGGCTAAAGCAGGTTTTTCATTAGAGTCAGCAGCTACTGCCAATGCATATGTTTCAGGTACTTCTGAATTTAAAAATAACCTACTTCATTCAAACACTACAGCTGCAAATTACCGTGGTGACGCTAATGCCTTAGCCGTAATTACCGCTGCAGCTATGCAAACGAAGGCAGAATCAGAAGGTTGCATTACACTTGCAAATGCAGATAGTGCACAATTGACTGCACCATATTATTCAACTGCGCCTAAGTTTTTGCCTAAAACGGGTTCACCTGCGCTAACAGGATCAAGCTTTACAGGTTTGAACGCTTTCTTTACAACTGGAACATTCAGAGGTGCTATGGGTGCAACTGATTGGACTGCTGGTTGGACCAATTGGGATCCTCAAGCCAAAGCTTATTAATAAGGTATTAAAAAAATTTTAAGAAAGGCTGCATTTGCAGCCTTTCTTATTTCTGGTTGTAGAAGTAAGCAATTTCATAAGGCTGTTTTTTTATTTCTCTCGGTACCCAACCTACACCCCTTTTTTTCTTTTGCGGAGTAGGTTCGCACATTGTAAGCGAGAGATTATCAACAAGAATCTGTCTCCCATTCTTCTTTGGCAAAAGCACTGCAACATTTATATGTTCAGGGTAGGAGACAATTGCCATTGGCACATTGTATAATTCCTTTACCAATAAAAAAAATAAGGCTGATCTGTCTTCACAGTCGCTCGAATTATAGGCCAGTGTTTCTTCAGCAGACAGTCTCTTCTCCCTACCAAATAGTTTTGTATCCGTTTCAAACTGAAACCCATCACGTACAAATACCATGAGATACTCAACTCCTTTTTCAATTGAAAAATTTTTGAGTTTCGTCTTTAGTTTGGGGATGAGAGATTTGTAGGTGATGTCGCTAAAAGGGATGTTGAATTGATAGCGGTATTCTGTAACTGGGTAATTGGTAAAATAGTCTTGAATTTCTGGGTTGACCAATACGTTGTATTCTTGCTTTTCGGTTTCAAAAATGAAGGATACATTTTTTTCAATATAACTTTCAGGTTGAAAGGAGGGAAGGGTTTTCATCGTGTAGTGAAACTCACGTTCTTCCTTTTTAAAAAAAATAAATTGTTGAGAAAACTGTTCATTTTCAAATTGTATTTGATGGCCGTAGTCGTGGTAATTTAAACACACATACTGTTTGTAGCCAATCGTTTTAATTGGTAAATTATATATTATGTCTGGCGACTGTACATACAATAAAATTTTATCATTTGATCTAAATACAATGGGGTCATACCCTGATTCGGAGAGCAAGGCCCATTTGAGCACTGTATAATAGGTATAGTCGTCGTATTTCGAATAAATTTGTTCTGCTATCCTTCTAATAAGTTGATAAACTAGCCAGTCTGGCAAACTAAGATTTTCTTTTATTTGATCAATTTCTTTGATTGAGGGTTTCAGGTATTCATGAAGGCTATCAACATACCTTAGTTCCTCAGCTGTAATTTTTCTTATTGAGGTTCTAATTATGTCTTTATCAAGCTGAATTTTGTATGATTTACCATAGTAATCGATAGTAACTGTATCAAATGATTTTGGGTTGCCTGACACCATTTTTACAGAAAGTGTTAGCGCTGTAATTAACATCATAAACAGCAACCTTTTCATCTCAATCAATTTGAATTTGTACTTAAATTAACAAAAATTTCATTTTGAACAAGTTATGAAAGAAAACAGCTTGTTTAAATTGCATTATGGCAAAGCCCATTTTTTTACCACGCGACATCAGTTGGCTTAGTTTTAACGCCCGTGTTTTGCAAGAAGCTAATGATAAAACAGTCCCCTTAAAAGACCGAATCAGGTTCCTTGGTATCTTTTCAAATAATTTAGATGAGTTTTTCAGGGTTCGTGTTGCAACCTTAAAACGGATGCATGAATTGGGGGGAGTACCGAAGAAAGCCAATATGCATTTAGAAGCATATCCTATTGAGATTTTAAATGAGTTGATGCATATCGTTTTGCAACAGCAGAGTGAATTTGATCGAATTTGGGTCAGTATTCAAGTGGAATTAAGAAAAAATAAGGTTTTTCTTAAGAACGATAGACAATTAACAAAAGACCAAAGAAATTTTGTTGTTGATTATTTTGAACAAGATGTAAGGTCTAATATAATTCCATTGATGGTGGAGTCTATACCTGAAATGCCTTATTTGCGAGACAAGAGCATATACCTTGGGGTGGTTATGAGGCAGAAAAAATCTGCCTATAAGCAAAAATATGCCTTGATTGAAGTGCCTTCAAAGTCGTTAGGACGATTTGTTATTTTGCCTAATGCAGGTGCTGAGACACATATGATATTGTTAGAGGATGTTATTCGTGTTAACCTGCCTTATATATTTTCTTATTTTGGATATGATCAATTTGATGCGCATTTATTTAAACTTACAAAAGATGCTGAGATCGATTTAGACAATGACATCAGTACCTCTTTGGTTGAAAAAATGGAAAAGGGACTAAAAAAACGAAGAAAAGGTAAACCTGTGCGTTTTGTATATGATAAGGAAATGGACAGTGGGTTGTTGAACTTTCTTTCCCAAAAGTTAAAATTGGATGCCAAATCGAGCATAATTCCAGGCGGACGAATTCATAATTTCAAACACTTCATGGATTTCCCAAATGTTTTTCCACAATCAAAAAAGAAGGCGAATGCTTTTATTCATCCGGAATTAAAGAGCTCATTACGGGTGACAGATGTTATACAGAAAAAGGATGTCCTACTTAATTTTCCTTACCACTCGTTTGGAAAGATAATCGATTTGTTACGAGAAGCGGCTATAGACCCAGATGTTGTCTCCATTAGGATTACTGCCTATCGGTTGGCCTCGGATTCAAAAGTGATTAATGCCTTGATAAACGCATCTAGAAATGGGAAAAAGGTTGAAGTGATGTTGGAATTAAAGGCACGCTTTGACGAGGAAGCTAACCTCTACTGGAAGTCTATTTTAGAGGAGGAGGGCGTTAAGGTTATCTTGGGTATACCCAATATGAAAGTGCATGCCAAAGTTTGTGTGATAAAAAAGCGTACTGGAAATAAGACCATTCAATATGGTTTTGTAAGTACGGGTAATTTGAATGAGAAGTCATCTACCATCTATAGTGATTTTTGTTTGTTGACTTCTAATAGAAGTATTATGGCTGACATCAATCGAATTTTCTTTTATTTAGAGAATCCGGTAACGCGTAAACACACATTGGGTGAATGCAAAACGCTCATGGTTAGTCCGGTTAACATGAGAACTCAAATAAACCTATTGATTGACAAAGAAATAAAAGAGGCAAAAAAGGGAAAACCTGCTAAAATTGTACTCAAGTTGAACTCTTTGAGTGATACGGTATTGGTTGACAAACTTTTTCAAGCCTCTGCAGCTGGAGTAGCAGTTAGTTTGATCATTAGGGGTATTTATTCAGTGAAAAGACAGGTGAAGAAAGGTCAAGTTCAGCCATACGCTATAAGTATTGTAGATCAGTATTTAGAGCATGGAAGGGTGATGTATTTTCACCAAGGCGGTAAAGATTTGTTGTTTATATCAAGTGCGGATTGGATGGTTAGAAACCTCGATCATCGGGTTGAAGCTGCTTGTCCAATTTTAGATGAACAAATAAAGCAAGAAATACTAGCTATTTTAAAAATACAACTCTCGGATAATGTAAAGTCGCGTATTCTTGATGTTAATTATAATAACATCTATGTATCTTCACAAGGAAAGAAAAAAATCAGATCACAACAGGAGACGTATAATTATCTCTTCAAAAAACAGTTGCAATTAAATAGTGAAACTAGCAGCAATTGATATCGGTACCAACGCATGCAGGTTATTGGTGTCTGAAGTAATTCCGGGGGTTGATGGAGTCGCTAAATTCAATAAACTCAATTTGGTTAGAATCCCTCTCAGGTTAGGTTTCGATGTTTTTGAGACGGGTGAAATTTCAAAAGAAAAGAAAGGAATGTTGTTCCAGTCTATGAAAGCGTACAGCCATATTATGAACGCCTACGGTGTTACAAAACATATAGCTGTTGCTACGAGTGCAATGCGAGATGCAAAAAACCGAAACGAGATTGTGCAAAAAGTATACTTGGAAACAGGTATTAATATTCAAATAATCACTGGTGATTTTGAAGCTTCACTCATTTACGAATCTCATATTGCTGAACAATTAGACCAAGGGACTACCTACTTATATATAGATGTTGGTGGTGGTAGTACAGAACTAACATTGATTGACAAGGGGATTCTAATTTTTAAAGAGTCATTCAATATTGGCACCATCAGAATCTTGAAAAACCAAGTAAATGAAACTGACTGGGAGAACATGAAGTTGCGTATAAAAGAGGCCGTGAAGAACCAGATAAAGGTTATTGCTATTGGTACGGGGGGAAACATCAACAAGATTTTTTCGATGAGTAAGCGAAAGGATGGGAAGGCGCTTGACTTAGAATTATTAAAATCGTATTACAAAGAGTTTTCCTCTTGTTCTTTGTCCGAACGTATTCATTTGTATCAATTCCGCGAAGACCGTGCCGATGTGATAGTGCCCGCGTTACTCATCTACACCCAAGTAATGAAATGGGCTACAATTGATGAAATAATCGTGCCTAAAATAGGATTGGTAGATGGGTTGATTCAACATTTATACGAGGAACTTAGGCTACCAAATTAGCATCATTTTACATCAAGTTACTGTTGTTCAAGCTTGAACCCATCAAAATGGATTTCAGCTAACTTTTGTGTTCTGTTGTTTGCTTCTTTTTCTACAACAGTTCTAATAATTTCTTTTGTAGATTTTGTAATAATCAATTCCTTTTGGTCATTTTTGTTCATCCAAGATCTAAAATGAGAAAGGAAGCTGTGGTTGAATTCTTCAATGATGGTTACGTTAAATTCTTTAAGTGCCTCAGCATTACATAATTGTTCATATTGACCTTTCACGGGAATCGTCAAGACCTTTTTACCCAAATAGAGCGCTTCTGCTGGGGTTTCAAATCCTGCCCCTGTAATGATGCCATGGGAGTTAACCAGACTTTCGGTAAAAAAGTCTTGGTTAATGGGTAAGATTTTTATGTTTTTCAAAACAGAAATCTCCTTGGCGTCTTTGCAAAAAACTTCAAATTTAAAGTCAGTAATTTTTCCTAAAATTTCAATTATTTTCTGGGTGTTGAATTGACCCAAATACACAGTTATATGTCCATTGTCTTTTGGGTTAGCATTAACAATTGAAGATCGGATAATGGGTTGAAATATATTTTTATCGTATTCCTTAAAGTGCAGTCCATATGTTTCAGTTGCTTGTGCATAATGAGTAAATATCCATTCTGCAAGCAAATCCCGCTTTTGGGGTCTTGGTACATTTTTACTACCAAAGGAAGCTTGGTGACCCAAGTGAACAGATTTTATTTTTTTCAATTTACACGCTAGAGAGGTTATGCATTCGAAGTCGTTAATTATAAGGTCGTATTTTTCTACTGGTAAAAACTTTGCTTCGTTCCAAATCTTTCTCAATGAAACAGAAGTAAGTGTTTTGAGGAGATCTACGCTTCCTTTTTCTTGTGCATATTGTAGGCTAATTCCTTTGCTTCTGTATGCTACTGGTAAAGAAGATTTTAGTGAATAGTTTGATCCGCTTAAGAATATATCTACTTCACCATAGGCTTGTAGGTATGGGAGAATTTCTATTGCCCTACTAATATGACCATTACCGGTTGCCTGTACTGCATAGAAAATTCTCATAGGTTATGCTGAGGGTAAAATTGTTTTAAAAAAAAATGAAACTTCCTCTGTTACCACATTTAGTGAAGGAATTTTGTTCATGTCTTTTAAGTTTGTTGTTGCAGGTGAATGTGCACATTCTTCATCATAGTGATAGATTTCCCACTTGTTATTTGAATATTCAAGTGTAGTCAGGTTTTCTATCCAATCACCACTGTTCATGTAGATTACCTCCCCTTTATCTGTCTTTATCGTTTTTATTTGTGGCTGATGAATATGACCACAAATCACATGGGTATATTCATTTTCAATTGCGAGTTCTGCAGCTATTTGCTCAAAGTCGCCAATCCATTTAATGGCTTTTTTTACACTGTTTTTTACTTTTTTACTCAAGCTCATTTTTTCCTTACCAAAAAATTTCAATATTGAATTGATTGCCCGGTTAAAGAGAATTAAGAGGTCATATCCATGTCCGCCTAATTTAGCTATGATTTTAGCACTTCCTTTGGTTGTTGCATCAAACACGTCTCCATGAAAAATCCATGTTTTGTTGCCGTCAATATCAAGAATCAATTTGTCAACCAATTGAAAGTTCCCTAGTTTTAAACCACTGTATCTTCTTAATGATTCATCGTGGTTTCCTGTGATGTAAACAATTTTTGTGCCTCTGGCCAGTAAAGCAAATATTTCTTTAATGACTTGCATATGGGATGCTGGAAAAAAACGTTTTCTGAACTGCCATATATCGATTATGTCGCCATTTAGAACGAGTAACTTGGGGTTTATACTTCTCAGGTAATTTACAAGCTCAGATGAGTGGCAACCATAGGTGCCCAAATGAGTGTCACTGATCACTGCGATATCGATATTTTTTTTACCCATATAGGTTATAAAGTTGATTTTTTTTTATTAGAGAATTGTTACCAAATAATTAATGATCCGTGATTAAAATCTACTTAAATCAGTAATCCATTTTTTGGACTGAAATTTTATTTTGGTAATATTTCCATAAGGATTTATTAACGTGGGGGAATTCTTTCTTTGAAATTACTTTTTGACATTCGCAGATAATTCATATACAATGGCAAAGTATCTTTTGTTCTGTCTTATCCTAATTCAGTTTGCATGTAAGAAGAATGAGCAAGAATTACCTCTTGAGGCAACAGTAGCGGAAGACCTCAGTTCTTATGTAGAGATTGCATCTATTGGTTTAGGAGGATTAGGAGCTGCTGAAATAGCCGCTTTCGACCCTACAACAAATAAGCTTTTCTCTGTCAACAATAGCGCAGTGAATAAAATTGATGTTATTGACCTTTCAATTCCTGCTGCTCCTAAAGTTTTAGCTTCTATATCTATGCAGCCCTATGGAGGATTTGTAAACAGTTTAGACGTTAATGGTGGTAAATTGGCTGCAGCCATTGAAGCTACAAATAAACAAGCCCCTGGTAAGGTGGTAATTTTCGATACCAAAACACTCAGACCTTTGAAGACAATTGTGGTGGGTGCCTTACCTGATCATATCATTTATTCAAAGAATGGTAAGTTTATCATCACTGCTAACGAAGGAGAGCCCAATGATAGTTATACGGATGACCCTAACGGTTCTGTTTCTATAATAAATGTGGACAATGGGTATACTGTAAGTACCATTGATTTTGCTGGATTCGCATCTAAGGTGGGTGAGCTTAGTGCCAAAGGGTTTCGTGTATTTGGTCCGGGTCTAAATATTTCAAAAGATGTAGAACCTGAGTATAGCACCATATCAGAAGATGGAAATACCGCATGGGTCACTTTACAAGAAAATAATGCAATTGCTGAAGTAGATATAAGGTCGGCAACCATTAAATGGATATATCCACTTGGGTTCAAGAATTATGGAATTCAGGGAAATAATGTAGATATGAGCGACCGCGATTCAAAAATAAGTTTTTCTACCTACCCTGTATTTGGTGTATACATGCCAGATGCAATTGTAAATCTTCGCTTCAATGGTAAAACGTATCTTCTTACAGCAAATGAAGGAGACGCAAGAGAGTATGCTGGTTTCACAGAAATCAAAAGATTGAATCAAGTTATATTGGATCCAACAGCATTTCCCAATGCAGCCGAATTGCTTGCAGATCCAGTGTTGGGCAGGTTAAATATTACTACAACTTTAGGTGATAAAGACAAGGATGGAGATTTTGAAGAGATCTACAGCTTGGGTAGCAGGTCTTTCTCTATTTGGGATGCATCTACCGGTGTACAGGTTTGGGATAGCAAAGACCAATTGGATAGGGAAGCTTTTACCCTTGGATTGTATGATGATGCAAGAAGTGATGACAAAGGTGCTGAGCCGGAAGCGATTACTTTGGGAAGAGTAGGTTCAAAAACAATTGCAATCATAGGCTTAGAACGTGCAGATGCTTTTGCGATTTACGATATAACCAGTCCACTTCAACCCGTTTTTGTTAAAATGTATAAAACTGGAGATGCTCCAGAAGGACTATTGTTTATTCCAGCATCAAAAAGTCCAATTCAGCAAAGTTTGATTATTGTAAGCAGTGAAAACGACGGTTTTATAAAAATATATAAGGCGAACAAGCAATAATTACAATAAAACGAGTAGTTCTAAATTTTAATATATGAAGAAGTTATTACAAACCATATTATTGATTTTAATAAGTGGATATTCTTTTGCGCAAGTAACTACCAGTAACATATCTGGAATAGTAGTAGATGCTTCTAAAAAAGCAATTGAGGGGGCAACCATCACCGTTATTCATGAGCCTTCTGGAACAAAATATACTACCACTTCCAACAGGGTGGGCGCATACGATTTTTTGAATATTAGAATTGGAGGACCATACAAGTTGGTGGCATCAAGTGTTGGATATAGACAATTTGAGCAAATAGACATTTTTGCTCCTTTAGGAACTACCAGCAATGTGGATTTCAAAATGGATTTCAATACCAGCAGTTTGGAGAATATAGTTATTAGGGGTGAGCGAAATTCAATTATTAATTCGAAGTCAAATGGTACAAGCGTTACTATTGGTCGACAAGCTTTAAACGCAACGCCGACTATTGGAAGAAATGTGAATGATGTAACCAAATACAATGCTTACAGTAATGGTCGCTCGTTTGCTGGACAAGACAGTCGTTTCAATAATTTCACCATTGATGGTGCTGTTTTTAATAATGGCTTTGGTTTGGGTAGTGATGCTCAGGCAGGTGGTAGAACCAATTCTACTGCCATATCTTTAGATGCATTAGATGAGATACAGATCAATATCACACCTTATGATATCCGTCAGTCAGGTTTCGCTGGTGCTGCAATCAATGCTGTAACAAGAAGTGGAAATAATGATTTTTCAGGATCAGTCTTCCGCTTTTGGAACAACAGAGACCTAGCTGGAACCAAAGCAGCTAGTAAAATTGATAATATTCCTGTCACTCCCTTTAGTGTTCAGACAAATGGATTTAGGTTTGGTGGACCCATCATTAAAGACAAATTGTTCTTTTTTGTAAACGGTGAGTTTACTACGGGTACAAACCCTGCCTTGAGTTGGGTGGCGAACAAGCCTGGTGCCACTGGCAACGTATCAAGGACTACCGCCTCAGACTTAGAAGACCTGAAATCTTTCATGAAATCAAATTTTGATTACGATTTAGGTGCTATCGATAATTTCAACAATGAATCATACAGTAGAAAAATGTTGGCGAGGATAGATTACAACATAAGTGATGTACATAAGTTAACATTAAGGTATGCTCACCATGATTCTCAAAGTGATGTGCCAATTAGCAACAGTAACGCAGGAAACACAGCTGGGAATGGTAACCGCCAGAATAATGCTTTAGCAATAGCTGGGCAGAATACAGGTTATATCATTGAAGACAATACAAGGTCTGCAGTACTTGAGCTCAACTCTAGTTTCAAAAATCGCGTTTCTAACCAATTCATTGCTACCTACAACAAACAAATAGAAGACAGGGCTTACAGGACAGGTGTTTTCCCAACTGTAGATATTTTGAGTGGTGTTGGTGGCAGCACTTATACATCTGTTGGCTTTGATCCTTTTACGCCCAATAATAAATTGAATTATTCTACACTCAATATTACCAATAACACTACTTTGGTAAGAGGCAAACATACGATCACTCTTGGCGCGGCTTTTGAAAGTTTTAAATCAAACAACCTATTCTTTTATGCATCTAATGGTGTTTGGGTGTATAACAGTATTGCAGATTTTAAAACTGCAGCACTCGCTTTCAAGGCCAATCCAGCATTAACTACTTCTCCAGTTCCTATTGCACGATTCAACTATAGATATACTTTGTTGCCTGACGGCAAACAACCATGGCAAACTTTCCAGAATCAGTTTTACACTGTATATGCTCAAGATGAAGTAAAAATGACAAGTAACTTCAGAATTTCATACGGGGTTAGACTTGATTATTTGAATATTGTAAATACGGCTTCAGATTATTATAATCCTTACGTAGCCTCCCTTGATTTCAGAGAACCTTCAGGGCAGCCTTTCAATATCAATACAGGCAGCATGCCAAAATCGAGACTTTATGTTTCCCCTCGATTTGGTTTTAATTGGGATGTTAATGGAAATAAGCGCACACAAATACGAGGTGGATCTGGACTGTTTCTCTCACGTTTGCCTTATGTGTTGATCAGCAATCAATTGGGAAACAACGGTGTTAATATTGGTTTGGTTAACGCAACTGGAAATACTGCATTGAACTATCCTTTTACTACAGATCCAACCAAGTATACGCCAACAACCACAGATGTGAACAGTCTCAGAGGTTACAATATTAATTATGGAGATCAAGATCTAAAATTCCCACAAATTTGGAAGTCGAATATCGCCATAGATCAGAATTTGGGTTGGGGTGTAGTAGCTACATTAGAGGCTATTTACAACAAGAACATCAATATGTTGAATTACTATGATGCAAATCTAAAAAGATCCTCAACTCAGTTCTCAGGTAATGACCAGAGAGATATATATCCAGCATTAGACCTCGCTGGTTCTGCTGCATCTACGGCTAGGTTTTTGAATCCAGGCATTGGAAATGCTTTTGTATTGACAAATAACAATGTTGGTTATTCTTACTCGTTGACTGCCAAATTAGAGAAACCAGTAACTAAAAACTTTGGAGGTGTAATTGCCTATACACACGCGAAATCAACTGATTTATCATCAGTTGCAAGCACTGTAAATGCATCTACTCCGAGTATTTATGGTGTAAATTACCTGCAACAAGGATTTTCAGACAATGACTTAAGGCACCGTTTCATGGGGTATGTCAATTATCGTTTAAACTACGGTGGTAAGTTTGGTGGTGCTACTACTTTCTCTTTGGGATTGGTTTCTGCAAGTGGGTTTAAGCTTTCTTATACTTACAGCAGTGATGTAAATGGAGATGGTCAGTTTAATGATCTTATCTACGTGCCTGCAGTTGGAAATAACCTGGTATTTCAAGATTATGCAGTTGGAACAACAACATATACTGCCGCTCAACAAGCAGAATCATTCAGTGCTTATATAGATGCAAATCCCTATTTAAAAAATCAGCGCGGTGGTTATGCGGAGAGAAATGGGGCTGAATCTCCTTGGCTTACAAGGCTTGATTTTGCAATTGAACAGGACCTGGTTGTAAAAACCGGTAAAAAAGGTAAGTCAAATACAATCAGGTTAAGAGCAGATTTTTTAAACTTCGGAAATCTGTTAAATAACAATTGGGGTGTAAGTAATATTTCTACAACTCCACAGCCTTTGAATTACAGAGGAAGGACATCAGCGGGAACACCAATTTACAGACTTGCCACACAAGTTGTAAACGGTAATACTGTTTTATTAAGAGACTCATGGGTAAAATCACGTACATTGTCTGATGTATACCAAATTCAATTAGGAGTACGCTACGTATTTAATAATTGATCTACCGTTAAATTTTCCTTATGTATATCATAAAAGTTAGAAATGAAGATGTTGTTGCAATTGTTGATAATAATATTGTCTTCACTGCTGATGATAACAGGGTAATAGGAATTTTAATAGGAGATTGTTTGTATGGGAAGTCAAAGGTAATGGTGGGTAAAATTTTCAATTCCACAGTTTACCTAATCAATGGTGAAATAATTGGAAAATTAGAAGTGAGTAGTCAGCATAAAATCAAAACAATTCGCAAAGATCATTTGGCAGAGGCATGGTCTATTTTAACCGGTGTAAAAGAGCATACCACTAAATGGATTGTAGAGAAAAATACGTGGTCAAAAGTTGGACTAGTTGAGAGCTTAAATTAATTCAAATAGTTGGCCACTTATTTAGTTTGTTGGATGAAATCAGTCCTCATCCATTTCAACTTGTAATAGCCACTTTGCTTAGGGTGAATCCAAACGTTGTGCCAACTCCTGGTTTACTCCTCACGTGGATGATTTGTCCATGCGCTTCTACAATATGTTTGCAAATAGCAAGTCCCAGACCCGTTCCTCCAATGTTTCTGCTTCTTCCATAGTCAGTTCTGTAGAATCTTTCAAAGATTCTTAATAGGTGTTCTTCCTCAATTCCGATTCCATCATCACTAATTTCAAACAACACATTTTTATCGTCGGTTCTGTAAATACTCGCTTCTACTATACCTTCTTGGTTACCATACTTAATGGCATTGTCAACCAGGTTTATTATTACTTGTCTGATTTTCTCTTTATCGGCATATACAGACAAGGGTTGTTCACATCCTTTTTTTATGCTACATTTTATGTTTTTAGGTTGTGTTTTGATCATAAGCGAATCAAAAACTTCAGCAACTAAATCCTGAATAATAAATTGTTGGTAGTGTAATTGTTGTTTTCCACTCTCGAGTTTGGTGATCTCGTCTAAATCTGAAATTAAATTAATTAATCGTTCGGTATTCTTGTATGCGTTGTTTAAAAACTTTTTGCTCACCTCCGGATTATCCATTGCCCCAGAAATTAAAGTTTCTAGATAACCTTGAATGGCGAAAGCAGGAGTTTTGAATTCATGTGATAGGTTCTGTAAAAACTCTTTTCTAAACGCTTCGTTTTTTTCTAACAATTCCAACTCAGTCTTTCGTTGATCTGCCCATTGAAACACTTCTTCACTTACTTCTTCTAATTTTTTTTTCGGTAGTAACTTGTTTAAAAAAAACTCTTCTCTTTTAGAAGCCTTTGTTTGGTTGATGAATTTGTAAATCAACTTTATTTTCCTGCTGAAGTATTTTTCAATTAAAAATTTTGGGAAAAAGTAACTCAATAAAAAAAAGAAGGATGTTCCAACAAGTATTACGGTGGTATTATTGCCTGTAACAATCAACAACCCTGCAACAAAAATGCAGCTTGTGATTGCAATAGTCAACGCAATTCTGACCGGTGATTGACTTTTTGTATCGAACATGGTGCAATGTACGAAATCAAGCTTCGAATTTGTAACCTACACCCTTTACGGTTGTAATGCAGTCAATACCAAGTTTCTGACGAATTTTTCGAATATGGACATCAATAGTTCTGTCTCCTACAATTACTTCACTTCCCCAAATCCTATTGAGGATTTCGTTTCTGAGGAACACCCTACCTGGTTTAGATGCCAAATAACTTAACAGTTCAAATTCTTTTTTGGCTAGACTTACCGGTTCCCCCTTAAAATAGACCATATACTCCTCAGGGACAATCCTGATATCACCCAGATCCATGGCTTGGTTCAATTCGGGTTTGCTTATTCGCCTAAAGAAGGAATTTACTTTGGAGACCATCACTTTTGGAGAGATGGGTTTGCTGATAAAGTCGTCTGCTCCAAATTCTAGGCCTTTCACATGTGAAAGTTCATCATTAAGTGCTGTAAGGAAAACGATAATCGTATCTGCAAATTCTGGCTGGCTCCTTAAAATCTTACAAACCTCGATGCCATTTTTTTTGGGCATCATGATGTCTAGTATAATTAGGTCTGGAAGCGACTGCTTGGCTTTTTGGATGGCCTGGTCTCCGTCTTTTGCAGTGATAACCTCATACCCATGAAGTTGCAAGTTGTAACTGATGATTTCAATAATATCTGGTTCGTCATCAGCAATGAGAATTTTCTTGCCAGCCATTACCATTTTTTAGCGGTTTTGGTGAAGTTATATTTTGTTTAAGGGAATTTAAGGGAATTCATGATTACTAAATTGTTAATAGACTAAAATGACTTGCCCGAATAAATCCTAATTTTGCAATATGTTGCGAATGTGTATCTTTTTGTTTGTGATGTTGCCCATATTCTCTTTTGGGTTCAATTTATCGGATACCGGGAGGTTGGCAATCGATATACGCAGGGTTCAACTTCATGATGATATAGATGCGTTGCAGTTGAAAATGTATGGAGTAGACGGTAAAAACGACAAGATTATTGCAGCCAGCCGAGATCTAGACCTGAATTTATTACTTACGGATGTATATACCCGGCAGGTTGATGTGTTGCAGGCAGAAATAGAACATGCTCCTGAACTTGACCATAGGGTTAAGGTAAAGTACCTTACGGGGTTAAAAAATTCCATAGACGGGTATTACAAAGCCCTAAGATCTCAACAAATGTCTGCTGAAAACGGACTTGAGCTATTCGAAGCCTTCAAGGAGTTTTACTACAAAGACAAAGAAGGATTGGCCCTGGGTAAAAGTGTTGAAAACTACCCCTATCAAGTGAACAGCATCTTGATAGGCGAATACACTGTTTTTTTTGAAAACCCCGGACTTGGAGATGCTCGGATAGAACTTTTCCGTCAGTTTGCTGATACCTATCCTTCAGAAATTCTTTTCAAGATAGAGCCTTATTTAGAACACCCTTTTGCCGATAGTTTATTGGTTATTTGTGCTCGTGCTTTTCCAGAAAGGTTTTACAATTATGCAGCTGCAGCTCAAACCAAAATTGGCATACAGATTCGAAAAATAAACGACCCCTTCGTACAGCTCATTGTAAAAATTTCTGATGAAAGGTCAGGGCGTTTAATTTTCCCATTTGTACATGCTATTTTAAAAGAGCGAATAACAATAGATAGTATAAAAGTTGTTGCAAAAGACAAGCTCAAGTACTATCAACTTCTGGTTAACACACAATTGCAGTACCTAGATGATTTAAACAGAAGGGATACTCCTGTTTTGTACACGGAGCTGGGTGTGATGATAAAAAGAAAAGCAGAGGAAGTTTTTATTAACGAAATCAACGCACTTCATGATTTACCAGACGAAAAGCGTTTCAAGATTTTACAGCCGCTTAAAGCAGAAGAACTTTACTACCTCATTGTAACGGGGGAAGACATTCTGTATACTTCTAGTTATGTTGGCGTTTATAACCGAATGATGGCCAAGTCTCCACAGCGAAATGGAGATAGCTTACTTATGTTGGTTAAGTTTGATCGGTTTAAGAAGTTTATTCGAATGGCCGCCAGCTACAACAAAATGGATGTCTTTCTTGGATCAATGACCCCTGATAATGCGCAACTGTTGATGAAGGCATTTGTAAGGGGACTTGAAAAAGTAAACAACTTGGAGGATGCAGTGGATGTAGCAAATTCATATGGCAGCATCGCTAATCCGGATATTGCCCGATTGATGCGGGAAGAGATTTTGTCTAGTTTAAGTTTAAACATAAACAGAGGAAATACTAGAGGGGAGGCAATTTATGATATTTTACATCTTTTGTTTTTATCTGCTGAGGACAGTAGCGAGCAGCTTACTTTAAAATACAGAATACCCGCTGTTTATAGAATGCCAATTGGCAATCTATTGGATACTGCAGGAAGGATTGTGCAACAAGTCTTTTTTTATGGCGATAAAGACGGGATTCAATCTTTTCAGAATTTCATGGCACTTTTCAAGGATAAAAAAGGGTGGTTAATTACACAAAATGAAAATTGGGTGGAAATTCAGTCGCAAGTGGGAAATCCAGTATTGATTTTTGCAAATAAGCCATTGAATAATTCTAAGGGAGATGATCCGGATGCAAAAGCACAGCAATTATTAATTGAATATTTGAGAATACAAGGACTATCTCCAAGTATTGTGATTCACCGCGGGCATAGTTATCATTTGAAGTATACCATTGCACAGCTTTCTACTTCTGCAAAAATTATTGTATTAGGATCATGTGGAAGTTATCAAAACCTGAGCTCTGTTTTACAGATTTGTCCGGATGCCCACATTGTATCTTCCAAGGAAGTAGGATCTAGTCTGGTGAACGAGCCCGTGTTGAAAATGATTAATGAGTCTTTGTTGAATAGCGAAAGTGTAGACTGGATTAGCATTTGGAATAACCTAAGCAAGCAATTTGCAGGCAGCGAAACAAAGGAAAGATTTGAGAATTATATTCCTCCTCATAAGAATCTTGGAGCTTTATTTATCAAAGCATTTAACAACAGAGAGCTCTAAGTTTAAAAGATGGAGCAAAAGACCAATATTACACCAAAGAAAAAGATTTTTGATCTTCAATTGCTATTGAGGATTTTTAGCTTTGCAAAACCTTATTCAGGTAGGTTTTATCTTTCAGCAACATTGGCAGTTTTGC
>CAMDFC010000039.1 GCA_945897185.1 Chitinophaga pinensis
CTTTTCTACTTCCACAGTTTATTGAGCAAAACGAGCAATTGTATTTTGTGAAAAACGAATACAATGGCGTTGTTATCGAAAGTGGATTTGCAGACAAACAATTCTTTTATGGAAAAGGAGCAGGAAGTTTTCCAACTGCGTCTGCAGTATTAAGTGATATCGCAGCATTGCGATATGGCTATCGCTACGAATACAAGAAACTCAATCAGCATAGCCCTGCAGAATTATCAGACGACTTCCACATGAGGGTCTACACCAGTTTCACAGATCTTGAAAATATTCCAAAAGAAGAATTTGCAAGTATTGAAGAGTGGCATTCTGGCAACGAAAGAAGTTATCTAATTGGTACAATTCCTTATTCTTCTTTGTTACACAAAGACTGGTGGAAGACCAACAAAACTTCATTGATTCTCATGCCAATTAATATTGTTGAGAATACGGAACTAGCTGAATTAAAAAAAATGAGCTTGTCTCTTGCAGGCCTAGATATTTAAAGCATTAGTTTTTAAGTCCGTCAAAAACATATTTGCCTGATCCTGCACTGAAAACGGTATACCCGTTTTCAGTAGACAAAAATTTGAGCCCTGTTACTTCTTCAGCCCTCTTCCCATTTACCATAACATTCTTGGTAGATGGAAAATAAATGATGGCCGTGGTATTTGCAGGAATCTCTGTTTCCATATTTAAACGATCTCCTTCGATTTTCCATCCATTGGAAATTTTACCATAGTAGGTCTGTAGCTCGCCTCTTGCATGCGTAAACCCCATACCAAGGTATGGCTTGATGGTGGCATGTTTATAACCTATATGCCCATCGCTGTTGTCAATTCCAACCATGCGCCTGTACATCCAATCTCCTATCGCACCATAGGCATAGTGGTTAAAAGAATTCATGCTTGCTGGCTCAAACGTGCTATCTGTTCGAATGCCATTCCAGCGCTCCCAAATGGTGGTTGCCCCCATTTTTACAGGATACAACCAAGATGGAAAACTTTCTTGCAATAACAATTGATACGCCACATCCGTTTTCCCAAAACGAGTCAACACATCTGTCAAATAAGGCGTTCCCAAAAATCCTGTCGACAAATGATTGTCATAAGATTTGATATTCTCTACCAATCTTGTAGCAGTACTTTCACGCATGGATTCCGGCAACATATCAAAGTTTAAAGCCAATACCATTGCTGTTTGTGTTCCAGAAACAAGTCGCCCAGAAGGAGTGACATATTCATTTAGAAATGCTGCTTTAATTTTTTTCAACCTGTTGGTGTAAAAACTAACGTCATCTGTCTTTCCTAATACTTGTGCTGCATTGATAAGCAATTGTGTTGAATGCGCATAAAAAGACTGCGCAATTAAATATTTATCTGTAACTGCTGCTCTTCCATCGTTGTCGTCAAAAGGACGATAGAACAACCAATCACCAAAATGAAACCCCGTATTCCACAAGTCGTTTACACTTTTACCCTCCATGAAATTTACCCAGTTTTTCATAGAAGCATATTGGGTTTCCAAAATACGTTTGTCACCATATACCAAATAAAGATTCCATGGTATGATGGTAGCCACATCCGCCCACCCTGCAGAGCCAGAAGAGTTTTGTCCAAGTACATTCGGAATTACAAAAGGGACACTGCCATTGGGCAACTGATCAGCCTCTACATCCCTCAGCCATTTTGTAAAGAAATTATGGACGTTATAATTGAATGCCGCTGTTCTTGAAAAGGCCTGTGCATCTCCTGTCCAGCCCAAACGTTCGTCGCGTTGCGGACAATCCGTTGGTACATCCAGAAAATTTCCTTTTTGTCCCCACTGTATATTTTGCTGCAATTGATTCACCAATTTATTTGATGAAGTAAATGACCCTGTCATCGGCATTGCTGAGTAAAGGACGACAGCTGTAAAATTCTTTGGTTTTATTTCTTCTAAATCGCCTTCAATTTTGATATAGCGAAACCCATAAAATGTAAAGTGTGGTTCAAACTCCTCTTCTCCCTGTCCGTTTAAAATATAGGTGGCGGTAGTTTTTGCCGACCGCATATTGTCTGTGTAAAAATTTCCAAATTTATCCAGCACTTCAGCATGCTTAATCACAATATTACTTCCTGCTTTTCCACTTGCCTTCACTTTCACCCATCCCACCAAATTCTGACCAAAATCAAGAACACGCTCTCCTTTTGGAGTGGTAATCATTTTGATAGGCGTAAATACTTCGTGCTTCTTTACTGGTTCGTTGTATGTCGCCAAAAGATGTTTGTATCCAGCTTGGATGGTTGTTACAGAAGACCATTTGGTATCATCAAACGAAATATTATTCCAGCCTTTTTGTTCTTTGGTATGGTCGATGGTTTCTCCATCATAAATTTCTGAGGATTGCACAGCGCCATATGAAGAACGCCAGCTTTCATCAGTAACAAAAAAATCGGATGTGCCATCTGCGTATTGAATATGGACCTGCATCAGGAGCGCCAGTTGCTTACCGTACAAGTTGCCATTACCTACCCAACCCAGTGTACCGCGAAACCAACCATTGCCCAACATTGCACCTGCTGCATTATCGCCAGTACGCAAGAGGGTAGTTACATCGTACACCTGGTATTGTAATCTCGTTTTATAACTTGTCCACCCCGGAGTTAGGTAGGCATCACCAATGCGACTCCCATTCAAATAAGCTTCGTACATCCCTTGAGATGTAACAAATGCAGTAGCCTGTGCAATTTTCTTTTTTACAGCAAATGATTTTCTAAAATACTGTACCGGCCTTGTTTTTGCATCTTCTTCAAACCCAATGCTGATCCACTTTGCTTTCCAATCCGACTCCTGAAACAACGCAGTATGAAAATTTGCAGGTGCACTCCATGCAGAAACGCCACCATGGTTATCCCAAATCCGAACCTGCCAATTGTACTTTGTATTTGAATGCAGTTGCATCCCTGCATATTCAACCAACACAGATTGGTCGCTATTGACTTTGCCAGTCGACCATACCGTTTTCTTGCCCTCTCTTACAACCAATTCATATGCAGTTTGCATGGTTGAACCTTGGGTTGAGGTGATGAGCCAAGTAAATCTTGGCTTCTCTACTCCCATCCCAATTGGATTAGAGGTGTTCTCACAAAACAATTGTTCTACTTTGGTTTGTGCAGTGGTTCCCAGAATAGTTAAGAAAAGAAACATTAAGGCAAATAGGTATCTCATATCAAATCAATTTGATGCATTTGAAAAAAGCCAATCAATAAACCTTGCCTTATTCAGGTAAGATTACATTCGCTATTGAAAGCGTACGACAAAGGGCATTGAAAGCCGCCACATCCTTATCCATCAACTGTTCCATTTCCTTTTGGAACACCAACCACTCCAAATGTAATTCTTCGTAACGCGCTTTTTGTCCAGCAGTCACATAAGGAATAGTGCTATTCACCTCTCCATGAACAAAAATGATATTGGCACTTAATTTGTTTACAAAATTGATTACATCATCGTACGATTGACTTTTAGGTTGAATTAATTTTCCTTCCCACTCACTTATTTTTTTGATCAGTGATTTACTCAATGTAACCATTTCAGATTTTGAATTGTCATTCTCCACCAACTTAACCATATCATTGATCTGCTTTGTTAATCCACGCATTCTAGTAACTGCAACATGGATATCCGTTACATCTTTTTCCAATTTAGCCAACAATTCATCTTGTGCTGCATAATCTGATGCAGTTGAATTTGTTCTTGGATCTGCATGTAATTGCAATGCTGTGGTTAGCTCAACTCCATCAACTTTTAAGAGAACAGTATAAGTGCCCGGAACAATTTTTCTTCCCGAATAACTTCCCTCAATATAAACATTATCAATGGTGGGCATTCCTTGTCCGCGTAGGTTCCATGCAAAACGATTCAACCCTTTCTTCGTGCTTAACACAGGCTCATTCCTGAAGCTGTTGTTACTGTTAGAAGACTTTGGTTTATTACTAAACGAACGAACCAGTTGTCCCGCTTGATCCTTTACTTCAATTGCTATTAATTTTACAGAGTCTGGTAGCTGATAGTAAATAACCGCTCCTGTTGATGGATTTGCACCTGTTGTAACTGGATATTTTGATTTCTCTTCTCCATTGCTATCAAAAATACTATACCCTGAAACCCTGTATACATCGGGTATATTGAATAAGGAAAGCTTACCCGTTGCCAAAGCATCAAAAGATCGAATCGCTTGTAATTCATCTAAAACCCAAAATGACCTTCCTTGTGTAGCGGCAATCAAATTGTTTTGGTGCACTTTCAAATCAGTAATGGGTGTTACAGGAAGATTAAGTTGGAAGTTTGTCCAACTTGCCCCATCATCATATGAAATGTAAAGTCCAGTTTCTGTTCCAGCATAAAGCAAACCCTTACGCTTATCGTCTTCTCTTATAACACGAACGCATGCGCCGTATGGAATGCCTGTTACAATTTTTGTCCAGCTTTTACCATAGTCGTTTGACTTATACGCAAAAGGTGTAAAATCGTTGAGCTTGTATTTGTGCGCTGCAACATAGACAGTTGCTGGATCATGTGGCGACACCTCAATTGCATTTACTACTGCTTCACCAAGATCTTTTGGCGTAATGTTGATCCAAGTCTTTCCTCCATCTCTTGTTACATGAACAAGTCCATCGTCACTTCCAGTATAGATTACTCCGTTTTCTTTATCCGACTCCATTACATAAGTGATGGTGCAATAGTTTTCACCTCCAGCGCCTTCGTTGGTATATGGAAATCCACTGATGCCCATCTTAGTAGTATCGTGTGTGGTTAAATCTGGAGAAATCACTTCCCAAGACTTACCCATGTCTTTGGTTTTGAACAAATGATTACCTGCATGATAGTAAACGCCTTTCTCATGCTTTGAATACAAAATTGGCGCATTCCAATTGAACCTGTATTTCATGTCCTTGGGTTGCAAGGCCTGGTATTGTACTGGATGAATCATTACACCTACACTTTCGCCTGTTTGTGTATCCAATAATTCAATTGTACCTTGGTAACTACCCCCCATCACGTATCTTGGATTGTTAGGATCAAAACCCAAAAACGCTGATTCACCGCCAGCCGAATATGACCATTGGCGTTCACCAATATTTCCACCTGATGTATTTCTGCTTGCAATTTTTACAGAAGTATTGTCTTGCTGACCAGCATAAATATTATATGGGAAAAGATTATCAACGTTGATTCGGTAAAACTGTGCAGTGGGTTGGTTGTTCTGACTAGACCATACTTTTCCACCATTGAATGTAACTGCAGCTCCACCATCATTTGCAATCAACATGTTTTGGTTATCCGATTTATTGATCCACAATTGGTGGTAATCACCATGTGTGCCCGATAAGTTTGTCCAGGTTTTACCGCCGTCGGCCGACTTCAAACCAGCAGCTCCTAAAACATAGACTGTATTTTCTTCAACCGGATCTGCAAATACTTCAATGTAATACCAAGCTCTTGAAATCAACCTGTGGTCTTTGCTCACACGGTTCCAATTTTCACCTGCATCTTCTGAAACGAACAAACCGCCTTGTTCTTTTTCTGTATCACTCTCTACCAATGCATATACCTTATCAGAATTTGCTTTTGAAACAGAAATACCCATTTTACCCAATTCATTGGGTAGGCCGTTTTGAATTTTAAACCAAGTTTCTCCACCATCGATACTCTTATACAAACCGCTACCCTTTCCACCACTTTGAACTGCCCATGGTAAACGACGATGGTCCCATATGGCAGCATATAAAATTCTAGGATTGTTGGGATCCATATTTAGATCAGAACATCCAGAATTTTCATCTACGTATAAAACATTTTTCCAAGTCTTACCCCCATCATCACTTTTATAAATTCCTCTCTCCTTTGAAGGACCATTCAAAGCACCTTGTGCAGCAACATATACCAACTCTGGATTGGTTGGATGAATAACCACATTGGCAATATGTCTTGTTAGATCCAAACCCAGGTGCTTCCATGTTTTTCCTGCATCATTGGAACGATAGACACCATCACCATAGGAAGTCATTACCCCTCTTGGTGCATGTTCTCCCATACCCACATAAACCACATTGGGATCGGATTCTGCAACGGCAACAGCGCCAACAGATCCAGTCTTAAAATAACCGTCAGAAATATTTCTCCAGGTTTGTCCCGCATCCTCTGTTTTCCAAACGCCACCTCCAGTGATGCCCATATAATATGTAAGCGTATTTCCTTTTACACCAGTTGCTCCTACAGAACGTCCACCACGACTATGACCTAGGTTTCTCCAATGTACCGGCTTGAAATAAGATTCAAGATCAACTGCTGGTTGAGAAGATGCAGCTGGTTTCTGTGTCTGCTTTTTTTGCGCCAATAGCGATGGCCCTAAAAACAAAACAAGAGCTAAGATGAGTAGGCTAGATCCAAGAAGTTTTCGCATGTATTCTGTTTTTGAAATCCTAAGATAAGGATTTCAAAAACAGAATTTACGCATTATTGGAAGTGGTTATTTTATTTATCGTCTGACTCTTTTTCTATTTTGAGAAATGCCGCTCGTTTAGGCCCAGGGAAAGGAATATCCCCTTTGATTCCGTGCCAAAGTACCCTATTGAACTCAATGTCGTTGTTGCTGTCTTCCTTGGCAAAATTGAACTTTTCAGACTTACGCTGCCATTCATTCAACACCGTATTTTTTTGGTTCATGTCCACTTCAGGAACGATGGCTTTAAAGTCAAACGGTCTTGCAACACTGTCAAAACACCTCCACATGGGTGTAGCGGCAGCATCATATTGTGTCATGGGTGCAATACCAAGAATGAGTTCAATTGTTCTAAGCATTGATGTTGTGCTGTACATTGTATGATCAACAAATCCCCTTTTTACGAATCCTCCTGCCACATATGCTGGACTCCTGTGTGCATCTACATGGTCTGCACCATTTTGGGCATCGTCTTCCAAAATAAATACTGCAGTTTCATTCCAAATTGAACTTTTGGACAAATGCTCAATGAACATGCCAACTGCCATATCGTTATCAGCAACATGCGCATAAGGAGTTGGACGGCCAAGTCGGATGCCCTCGGTATGGTCATTTCCAAATCTTACAGTGTTGAATTGCGGCACAGTTCCAACTTTTAAAAGGGAATCAAATTCATTTTTCCAAATGCTGAATCGTGCGGTATCCTTTATAGTCATATTATATCCAGGATAGGCTTTTGAAAAATGATTAACCAAAACAGGAATATTTGCTTTGCCGCCATCCGCAAATTCACCATAGGTTCTATAACTAACTCCATAACGCCTGCATTGGTCCCAAATAAATCCGGCTTTATTGTTCGCAATCTCTCTTTCTCCTTCACCGCCATAAGTGCCGCCTCTTCCTCCATAACTGCTGGGCCAAGTCTTCTCCAGATAATCATTTGCATAGGCCCCCATACTCCAATTGTGCCCATCTGCGCTCACTTCAGCATTTACATAGAAATTATCCAACAAAACAAATGACTCAGCCAAAGCGTGTTGGTTGGGTGTTATGTTTTTTCCAAACAGCAAGAGAGAAGTATCCCCATTACCACCTTTTACATCTGCAAGCACTTGGTCATAGGTTCGATTTTCTTTAATCACATAAAACACATATTTGATTGGCGAAACTTGTCCCTTTTTTGCCGGAATCGGAAATCCTGTGGCCAATGAATCAGCAACAACCATGTTTTGTTTTGCGTATGGAGAGTTGCGGTATACTGCTTTTGTATACGCATCTAACTGTGGTTGTGCAGGTACATCGATAATGCTCATGGTTCCTGTGAAAAGACCACCAATATATTCTACCTGATCAGCGGGCTTGGTTTCAAACCCATGGTGGATGACCTCTTCTCTTTTTCTCAAAGGCGAAGGACCAAAAGGGTTTGCTTTTGAAGTCATCCCTTTAGCATTCGCAACCCAAATTTTATTGTTGATCATTCGCACAACACTTGGATACCATCCCACTGGAATAAACCCTTTAGAAAAACTTTTTCCAGGAACAGCTACATCAAAGACTGCCAAAGCATTATTATCAGCATTGGCGATGTATAGTCTTTTCCCTTGTGGATCAATTGCCAAGCTATTTGAAGTAGAACCACTTGGTGAATTTGGGTAAAGAGCTGCGTCCAATGTCTCTATTACTTTCCTAGATGATAGATCAATTACTGAAACTGTATTGTCGTTCGCGTTGCAAACAAATAAATGCTTACCATCGGTCGACTGCAACATTTCATTTGGATTGTCTCCAACCAGTACAGGTTGCTTCCATGATTCTTGAACTAGGTCAAAAGACAATAACTGATCACATCCCCAACAGGTAATAAAGAGTTCCTTTCCATCTTTACTCATTTTACAATCGTATGCCTCTGCATCAAGTCCATATTGTTTTACTACATTTTTAGTTTTGAGATCAATAACATACAATTGCTTATCCTCTCTTGTTACAACATACATCCTTCCTCTGGCTTCATCCAATGCAAGTCCAGCTGGACCAACTCTATTTGGCCAAGGTTTTCCAAGACTGATGCTATCGTGTTTAACCAACTTGCCTTGTTGGATTGCATAGACCATGATCCTGTTATCATGGCCGCCTGAAGCATATAATTTTTTTTCATCTGCTGAAAATTGTAACCCATAGAAAGATTTATCAATCAAGATGGAATCCACCACTTTTTCGGCCTTTGTATCAATCAATTGTATTTGCTGTATACTTTGTCCATTATTGGTTACAGCAGCATACCGCCCAGATTTTCCAATCACAATGTTGAGTGGAAGATCACCAAGTGGGAAAGACCGACCAGCAGGACTAAGTTTCCATCCATTGGGCAAGGTGACTGCCTTGGGCAATGGTGTGATTTGTGCTAGACTGAATTGAAAACTGATTAAAGTCAACGCTGTAAGCAATTTGAATTTCATAACGACTATTTGAATTGATTGAATTGAATGATGGTGGTTAATGATACAGCTCTACCCATCCCATTGATGCCTGAACCATGTGTGCGGTAATCTGTATTCAAGATATTGGAAACATAAAGTCTAGTAATCACATTGCTGGTTTCATAACTAAAATATGAGTTTAATATATTGAAACCGGGTGTGCCTCCTATAGGAATTCTATTGTCTGATTTATCTCCAGCTTCTAATCTTCTCTGTGGAGAAGCATGATCAAAATTCAAACCACTTGAAAATCTTTTATTACGATACTCCAACGCTATTCTGCTGTTGAAAGGAGGTATTCTTCTCAATGGTTGGGCCTTAGTTACACTCTCTCCAAAAAGACTGGTCGCTGAGGCTTGAAGAGATAATCCTTTAAAGAGTTTTACTTGACCTTGTGCTTCCCATCCCTTTACAAATCCTTTGTCTACATTGACTTTTGTGTACACATCATAACCACTGATGACTTCCCCTGTTTTGATTCTGGTAATCAATCCAGATAAATTGGTTCTAAAAATTGAACCACTAAAAACAGTTTTCTTCCCTAAAAATTTTATTCCAGTTTCTAGATTCAATGAACGTTCTGGTTCAAGGTTATAAGCAGGTTGCTCGTAACGAAAATCAACTATGCCCAAAGTACCTAGATCATCAATATTAGGAGCACGAAATCCTTCGCTCATGTTGGCATAAACGTAAAGCTTTTTACTAAGCTGATAGTTAATGCCACCTTGAAATACCAAGGCGCCTGGCTTAATTGCAATCTTTCCCAAAGTTTGATCCTTGATAGATGCATTGCATTGATTAAATCTTGCACCGGCTTCAATGGTAAGTTTATTGAACTGCAAATGATGAATGCTGTAAACAGCAAGGTTGGTATAGGATGAATTATCTGGATACAAACCACGCTTGTTTGCTACATCCATTCGAGTATTTACATAATCATTTCTAAAACTTCTAACCTCATCTCTGTATAACTCAATACCTGAATTGGCTTCCCAGTGTTTACTGAATTGGGTGTTTACTTCACCCCCAAAGGAAAAGGTTTCAATGGCATCACGTTCGAAACGGGTAGTTGGACTTCCTTTTTTCTGGGAGTATCTGGACTCTTTGATAAATTGACGTGCACCAAAGAAATTCAATTCATTTACAATACCTCTAGAATAAGTCTTTTTGATTTTTGTATAGCTAAAACCTCGGCTGATGGGGTCAGAGGTGTTCACTGCAAAGTTTTCCAATTTGTATTTGTGGTAGACAGGAACATCTTGTTGTTCAAGCCACTGGTTGGCGAGCGTGACGATCCAATTTTTGCCCAAGTCAAGTTTAAGTTTAGCATCAAAAGCCTTTTCATTGTATCCGCTGGGCACTTGAAAACCTGTACTATCACCACCTTTAAGATTGCCAAAGTTTTTTGTATCGGCACCAATTGAAAAAGCAATTCTCTTTCCTTGATAGCTAATTTCTGGACGCCATGTGGTTTCCATCCCAGTTTCAGTCACCCTAGATTGTACGCTTTCTGTCCATTTGTTTTTATCACTAAACGAAAGTTCACGCGTCATGATGTTGATAACTCCGGTCATGGCATCACTACCATACTGAACAGAGCCAGTCCCTTTAACCACCTCTATCCTATCCACTATCAATGGATCAACCAAAGTCATGTATTGATTGGGGCCGTATCTGAAAATAGAATTATTTAAACGGATGCCATCAACAAGAATAAGCGACTGATTACCCGTTAGACCTCTTACAAATGGAGATCCACCGGCGTGATTGGTTTTCTGGATGAACACACCTGGCATTCCGATGAGGGCTTCAGGCACTGTTCTGGAAACTTGTTTATCAATTGCATTTCTTTGTAAGATATCTACTGCAAATGGTGTGGATAGAATAGCACGTGCTTTTCTGCTGGCAGTCACGGTAATTTGATCCATCTGAACCACACTATCGGTCACTTGCTGAGCAAAAGTATTCGACACAGAAACTGTGGCAACAAAAACAATAGTTAAAAACTTCACCATTATTTTTAACAAGTTAATTTTCTCCTTTTACATGTCTTTCCCTTTGGTCCTTTTCATCATCCATCGCCGGTCCTTGCATTATTTTTCTCCAATCTATATCACGATTGTATTTTTTCATTGCTTTACTCGGATCAAAAATTCTTTTGTCAGAATACTCAAGGGTATAGGGTGTATAATTGGGTTTTGGTGTAAAGAAATCCTGCAAACTAGAAGCAGTTACATCGTATTGGTTAACATAGGGAACACTGAGTATATTATAAATCATCTTCAGAATTGAGCCAAAGTTAGCGTGTGTATGCGAAACATAATTTTGTTTTACGTACGGTCCTGCCAACATTAGAATACTTCTATGCGCATCAATATGGTCTACACCACCTTGAGGATCGTCTTCAGTAATAACCACCAACATGTTTTTCCAATAGGGTGTGCGAGACAAGAAATGCAAAATCCTACCCACAGCCAAATCATTGTCGGCAACATAACTACTTGTAAAAGGATAACCGTCTTCTGGTCTTGGTGAAGCCGTATGGTCATTTGGAATTTGCACCGTTACCAAGGAAGGCATTTTATCTTTTCCACTCAACCACATTTTACTAAACTCAGACTCAAATTGGTTCATCCTGAACTGGTCGGGGATGTTGGTATTGTATCCTGCATAATTGCGACTGGTTCTCTTGAAAAGTGCATTTTGCATGGGTACCATTACCCCATGCGATGCGCCAGTTGCTGTGTCATTCCACTCTTCCCTCACATGTGCGGTTTCATTGGCTTCGCCAAAATTATAGAAGGAAACGTTTTTTCTTTCAAGCGCTTCCCACAAGCCTCCTGTTTCTGCAAAATCCTCCGGATCCATGCTTCCTGTAGATCCAGGAAACCTTCTGCCTGGAGCAGATGAAAAAAACTTTGCGGTCTTGGTTGTGTTGGAATTTGTTTCCACCCATTCATTTGGAATAACCCCCATCATCCAATGGTGCCCATGAATTGAGGCATCGCTGTCGCAATAAAAATTATCCGAAAATGCAAACTGTTTTGCTGCTTTGTGGTGATTGGGTGTAATATTTACACCTGAAAAGTACAAACTATCTTTGTTCACGGGTTTATTCAAAACCTGTTTTTTTACTCTTCCCATTACATCGGCATTCATACCAAATCTTGCCAATGAAGGATCACCATTTGCAAATTGCATCTGACCAAACACTTCGTCGTATGTTCTATTTTCTTTGGTGATGTAAACCACATATTTAATGGGAGATGTTTTTTCACCTGGAAATGCAGGCAAGGGATTATTGGATTTTTTATACGGCACCGTCTGTAAAGTATTGTTTAAAACCGACTGTGTATAGCTTGCAAGTGTAGTTGCATCAGGCATTGGCACCTGTTGAAAGGTAGCCAATTGAATGTCTCCTACATAGGTACCTTGTATTGGTGCTTGGAAGTTTTTTCCACCATTTGGACCAGCACCCAAACCCCTGCAGCTGATGATGTACATTTCTTTTTCATCTGGAGATAACTTAACGCGCGTTGGCCCCCATCCTGTTGGAATCAGTCCTACCGTTTTGTCACTTTTTGTATCAATTACTGCTATCGCATTAAATCCAAGTAAGGCAACATACAGTTGAGTGCCATCCTTGGAAACGGTGATGCCAAAAGGCAATAATCCCCTATACTTATCCAGTTGGGTATGTACGGTTATGGGTATGTGTTTTGTGATTATTCCTTTTTCATAATCAATCACTGAAATATTATCGTTGGTTGCATTGGTTACATAGGCCAGATTACCATGCACTGCAATGCTATTGGGACTAGAACCTCCAATCACTTCTGCATCTTCAACCATCTCCCCAATTTTATATCCTGTTTTCAATCGACTTTTCACCATATTGGTTTTTAGGTCGATGGTATAAACACTCATCGATTCTTCTGCATTTGGATCTCCAACAGCGGGTATAAATTTCCCATCAATTACAGTACCATTTCTCGATTCAGGCGTATTGTGCCCGTATGGATGGTGTTGAATAAGAAGACTGTCATAATTACGTGAATTCATACCCTCTACCATAGGATAAGCATACATGCCCACATTTGCGACAATTGCTGTTTGGTTATCTGGACTAACCGCTAAACCAAATGGTAGTCTCCCTACAGGAATGGAAGCACTAATTTGTTTTGTAGTTGCATCAATTCTAACCAAACGGTAATTTGCCTGATCCAATACCAAAAGTTCATTGCTAGCAGATAAGTAAATCAAGTCTGATGTAAAACTATCCTCGTAAGTAAGATCGCCAAACTTGCCATCCAAAACATAGGTGTTTACCACTTTCAATGATTCGATATCGTAAGCAATTACGGTACCTACATCACCCCCACTTAGAAAAACAGTTCTGTTGTCTTTATAAAAAGAAGCCCCCAAAAGTGATCCCTTGGTAAACGGTGAAGGAATTTCATTTTTGTAATCTGGTACGCGTATTACCTTGTCTTGGTCTAGATGAAATATGGTGATCACTCCATTGTGTAAGGAAACTGCTTTTTTACCATCGGGAGACAATGCAAGTCCAAAAGGATCGTGAGTAATCCTGCTTAGTTTACCAGCAGGTTTTACAAATCTTCCACTGGGTAAAACAGAAATGCCAGTTGGATCTATTGTTGAATACAAAGACCTCCCTGGAACCTCAAAAAGTAACTTATCCTGTGCCTGAATTCCAATAGAAAAAGAGAGGTGAACCAGAAAGAAATAAAATACCCGTTGCATAAAATTGATTTGTTGCTCAAATTATGAAATCAATTTTGCCCCGAATATTACTATTTTGTTTCCCCTATAAGAACTAAAAATGAAATTTGCTCTAAACCCTGCTATAAAGGAGAATTTTACAAACACTATTTGGTTTTGTGTAAATAGTTTATCAACCCTTTGAAATAAGTTTCTTGGTCGTCATACATCGCCATATGGCTGCCTTTTTCACAATAGAGGTAGCTGCCGTTTTTGAATTGTGTAGACATCCATTTCATATGCTCAGGATCCATGGTATCGTGCTGTGCACCAATAACAAGTGTTGGCACCGCAATAGTTGAAAGCTTTTTACTCAAGTCCCAATTCACTAAACGACCAGAAATTCCGAATTCGCTCGGTCCTTGCATGGTTACATAAAGTGATTTATTCATTTTTGCAAAAGCCCTATTTACAGGATCTGGCCACTCTGCTGCAGGCATTCGCAAAATATGTTTCTCATAAAAATTAGGCCCCAATAAACCCATGTAGTTTGGATTATCAAAATCACCTCGCTTTTCAATTGCCATTATGGTGTCCAAAACTATTGGATCAAACTGCTTGGCAAGAACATTGTCAGCGTATTTGCCGTAATCAGGACAACTAGACATCATATTCGAAACAACAAGTCCTTTTAGATTATCCTGGTACTTCAATGCATATTGCATAGCAAGAATACCACCCCAAGAATGTCCTAATAAATAAAAATTATTTTTATCGAGACCCAATGCGGATCTTACTTGCTCTACTTCTTCAACAAATCTATCTAAATCCCAATAGGCAGTATCATCTGGATTGTCTGAATTTCCTGAACCCAATTGGTCATAATAAATAAACTCAAAACCTTCTTGTGGAAGAAAATTTTCAAAGCTCTGAAAATAGTCGTGGGTTGCACCTGGACCCCCATGCAATAAAAGAATTTTAACCTTGGGATTGTTACCCACTCTTTTGGTCCAAACATTAAATTTCTTTCCCATACTCTCAATGGCAATCATCTTCACATTACCAGCTTGAACACCCTTTTCGTGTGTAGCAAAGTAGTCTGTTTTATTCGAACTGTTCCGCTCTCCACAGTTGATTCCAAATACAGAGAGTCCGAGAAATACTATTGTCCTTACCATGGTTAAGAATTAAAAGTGATTAATTTTTCCTTGGAATTTTTTGGTCGCGTTGCGCAGAATTGTAAACAAAAGCAGCAACAATAGTTGCAATCTGTTTTAAGTCGGCTTCAATCAAATGATCATACACATCCATATTGCTATGGTGTGTTCGCGTATCATATTCAATTTCATCTTGGATAAACTGAAAACCGGGCAAGCCAGCCGCATCAAAAGATTGATGATCTGTTCCACCCGTATTGCTGATGGTAACCGTTGATGCTCCTAAATCTCCAAAGGGCTCAAACCACTTTGTAAAGATGGCCCTGCAAGCTTCATTGCCTTGCAAATAAATCCCCCTTATTTTACCAGTCCCATTATCGATGTTGTAATACGCTGAAAACTTATCATGCTCAGGTAGTTTTGCTGCACCTCTTACACCACCAAATGTTTTCGATACATACCCACGAGAACCCATGAGTCCTTGTTCTTCTGCACTCCACAACCCAATGCGAATGGTTCTCTTGGGTTGAATGCCCAATGACTTTAAAATACGCATGGCTTCCATCATTACTGCAGATCCAGATGCATTGTCTGTTGCACCAGTTCCTGCCTGCCATGAATCCAAGTGTGCTCCTATCATTACGATTTCGTCTTTAAGTGTTGGATCAGTACCTGGAATTTCAGCAATTACATTGTATCCTTTTAAATCATCGCTAAAGAATTTTGTTTTTACTTCTGTTTCCACTTTCACAGGCATACCTGCTTTGAGTATTCTTTGTAGCGTATTGTAATCTTCAATACCCATCGCCATATCTAAAAAATTCTCAGGATCTGTTCCTTTGTAAGCGCCGCCGCCCTGAGCAAAGACCGTACCATCGTGATTTCTAGTTGAAGAGGTTACCATAGCTACTGCACCTTCTTCTTTTGCCATCGTTTTTAGCATAGCAAGTAAACGCGGATCAATAAAACCCGGACGAACAGGTGCACGTTGAGCTTGTTCACGGTTTCTACGCATGGCTGCAGTATCTCTTGCAGGTGCAGCTGATTGCGCGTTTGCCATCGCTTGTAAATCTACATCTGTATACCTTACAGCATCTGGTTTAAAACTTTGGTTGTAATTTAATTCTACCATAGGAATGATAATCTTCCCATTCAATTTTCCTTTATAGGATGCCAATGAAGCAGAGTCTTTCAAATCGACTAAAATCATATCGGCCGACTTCATCCCTGTTGTTCCGGTGGTCCAGGTTTTTGGATAAAGCATCATTGGTTTGTAATAAGGTGCTGTCATTGCGAAATACATCTTCTCTAATTCCCATCCTTTTCCAAATTCACCCCAAGGATCTAATGTTGCGTTTTTAACACCCCATTCAGTCAATTTACTTTTTACATAATTGGCTGCTTTTGTATAACCTGGTGAATTTGCCAATCGATTTCCATTTAAATCGGTAAGGTGTAATGCGATATCCATTACTTGAGAACGTTGCAATCCCTCTTCTCGGATTTTGGCCATCATGTTTTGGTCTACTTCCTCTTGTGCAAAAACAAAAGCACCAAAAAGAAGAAACAAAATTAAAAAGTAGAATTTGGTTGTGTACATACGTTTAATTTATGTCAATGTTTAGTTACTGAATATACAAAACAGTTCTTACTTTTTTAATACCAACAAAATAATCCCTCCTGCCATACCCAAAGAAGCCCCAGCAGCCATTAGACCAGCCCCTAGGTCGTAATGTCTTTTGAACCAATCGAACATCTCGGGACTAATAAATCCGCCCAGACTGGCAATGGAATTGATAAATGCAATTGCAGTTGCCGCTGCTGCACCTGAAAGTATGGAAGCAGGTAACGACCAAAATACAGTCGACGCACACATCAAAGCTGTGGTAGCAAGGGAAATCATTAAAAGCACAAAAAAGGCATTGGTATTGTGTAAGCCACTTGCTATAAAAGCCAACATACTTACAAAACATGCCAATGCAATGTGTTTTTTGCGTTCACCGGTTTTATCAGAATGTCTACCATATAAAATCATGCCGACAGCAGCACAAATCCAAGGTATAGCAGCATAAAAACCAATTTGCATTTTGTCTTTTGTAATCGCATTTTCTATGATTTGTGGAAGCCAAAAAGAAACGCCATAAAGTCCAATTACAATAAAAAAATTAACCAACCCAAATAGCCATACTTTTCTAGATTTAAATGCATCCAATATCTGGTGCTTATTGTTGCCATTTTCTTTTTTGTATTGCTCATCCTTTTCTATATCCCTCTTCACTACCGATTTCTCCTCCTCCGTTAACCATTTTGCATGTTCTGGTTGGTTGGTGAGTAAGAATGGAATACAGAGACCCATGAGTAAACTCGGACTGGCTTCAATTAGAAACAACCATTGCCAAGATTTTAGAAATGAGGATGTTTGTGTAGACTCCATTATCCATCCACTAAGCGGAGAACCTATGATACCGGCAAAGTTGATGGAGACCAAGAACATGGCCACCACCCTTGCTTTTCGTTTTTCTGGAAACCAAAAGCTGAGGTAGAGAATGATGGCTGGAAAAAACCCTGCTTCTGCAAGCCCCAAACAAAACCTGAGCCAATAAAACATGTTTGCACTACTACTAAATGCACACAATCCGGAAATAAGGGCCCACGTTAACATAATACGGGTAATCCAAATTCTTGCACCTATCTTATGCATAAGAATATTTCCAGGCACCTCAAATAAAAAATAACCGATAAAAAATATACCTGAAGCCAATGCAAATACTTCATCAGAATACCAAGGCTCCTCTCGCATGCC
>CAMDFC010000040.1 GCA_945897185.1 Chitinophaga pinensis
GGATCATTTCCTCCAAGAAATCCAATGTATGCAGCCAAAACAGAGCCTGCTGTATTTGCCATACCACCAACCATGATACAAAGAATCTCACTTCTGTTCATCTTCTCCAAAAAAGGCCTAACCATTAAGGGTGCTTCGGTTTGTCCCAAAAAAATATTGGCAGCAGTAGATACACTTTCCGCTCCTGAAACTTTTAACTTACTCAATAAAAGAGCAAAAAAGTATACAACTTTTTGTAAAATGCCTAGATAATAAAAAAGAGCAGAGAGTGCAGCGAAAAAGATGATATTGGGTAAAGCTTGAATTGCAAAAGTATATCCCCAGCTGCCCGAAGCATCTGCCAAGTTTCCAAACATAAACTCAATTCCCTTGTGGGCAAGGTTGATTAGATCTACAAATCTGTCTGATAACCATTGTATGCCAATACGGAAGAAATTGTATTCTCCTTTAGTGAGTACTCCTATTGCAAAACCAATTTGAGCAACAACACCCAAGACGACTAGTTTCCAGTTTATGGCTTTTTTGTTGTTGCTTAATAAATAACAGATACCTATTAAAACGAACATCCCTAGTAATCCGTGTGCAAGGTTCTCCCACTTTGATTCCATGTTAGTCTGGTTTGACGGTAATATACAATTTTATTCAGGACAAGAAAGAGCGGAGTTTTGTAATTACCATCTCGTAGAGTTCCGTGATATCCGAGGATAAGTTGAACTTGATGATGGTGAAGCCATAGCATACTGAAAAGAGTGTCAATTTAATGAGAGCTGTCAGCCACGGACTAAATGGAAGGGGTGAAAAATAAAGCACTGTAGCAAATACAATGGCACTTATTAAAGCCCCTCCGTTTTTCCATGAAAACGGTTGAAGTCCGTATATTTTTTTGATATACATAAAGCGAATAAAATTATATAGCATTATTGCAATCAGACTTCCAAAAGCAGTTCCAATAATGCCATATTTTCTGGTAAGCAAATAATTCAAAAGAATGGAAATAAACACAAAAAACATATTTGTAAATAGGTCAATTCTCCAATGTTTCGATAATTGAAGAATTTGTGAATTTAGGCCTGTGCCCAAATCAATTAATTTTCCAAATCCCAACACAATCATCAGTATTGCCAATCCGCCATAAGCGGGTCCTAAAATGGCTTGAAGAAAAGGAATGGACAATACCACCAACCCCATTATACCTGCTGCAATTATCAATAAATTAAGTGCTGTCTTTTTATAGAGGCGGTCAAGTTTTTCTAAGTCATTGTTTTTCCATGCAATTGCAATTTGTGGAGTGGCTGCAGAAACCATACTGCGTTGTGGTACATCCATTACCGTAATCAAATAAGTTGCAATTGTGAAAATAGCTGCATCCGCGAGTCCACCTTCAGATTGGGAAGCAATGATCAGTGTATCATTTGTTTTTGCAACGATGTTTAGTACTGCACTTAAGAAATAGGCTCCGCCAAATTTTGCCATCATACTCCCATAGCGATGGGTTACTTTACTTTTCTTAAAAGTAATGCTAAACTCTTTGCTCCTGTATACAACCCATACAAGAATCGAAACTGGGATAAAATAGAGGTAAGCGTAGGCGCCAATGAAAAAATTGAAATCGTTTATATAACCCAGGGCCCAGGTTCCAATCAGCACCAAGGTGAGTATTCTAAATAGAAATTCTTTTAAAAAATTGGCAATTACCGTCCTGCCAATAATCCAAGCAAACACCTCAAGCATAGAAATGGCCACCAAAGAGATAGTTAGTGGGTAGACCAATTTAAAGTGGGTGACCAAGATAGGGGAGCGGTACCCAAATTTTTTTAATGCCCAGGGTTCAATAATTGGAAAGGCAAGGTAAATAAGCAGACACATAACAATGCCAATTAGGAAAACCCATGTTAGCAAATCATTGTTTTTTTTATCTACATGGTGTTTGTAGAAAGGGTAGAATTTCATGGCGACGGGTAAAGTTCCAGCAGCACAGATGGTTGAAAAAATGAGCGCTATGTCCATTAGCACCCTGGTTAAACCAAATTCTTCAGGAGTAAAAAATCTTGGAAAAAGAAAAAGTACATTCAGTGCCCCAATAGCAAAGCCTGCATAAATAAAAAGGGAAGAATAAATACTTTGTTTTCTTATTGTTGCCATGGAACCTATAATACGGTATTCAAATGTAATTCATTTAGTATTCTTCTTAGAGGATGTTCCATGATTTAGGAATTAGGTCTACTGTGTCTTGTTGACTGTTTTTAAACCAATTACTTGGGGCAACGACTATTTTGTCTGGATGAGCGCTCAACCAAGCTGTCCACCAACTAAAACTACTGTTGGCAATAACATGGTATTTGCATGATCGCATGGCTTGAAAATCTTCAAACATCGAATTTGTTTTATGGCCACTGGCCAACTCAAAAGGGAGTCCTAGGTCAAGATGCTGTTCAACCCATGATGGGTCATCTGTAAAAACGTAAACCTTTAAAGCCGGACAAATTTCTTTCAAGAATCCTATTGCTCTTTTGTAATACTCATTATTCAGTTCAGCATAATACGCATTGTAAGGTGCTTTCAAATAATCTCCTTTTCGAACATGAATTGAAACGCTTTCATGAGAGGATAACTGATGTATAAAATCTGATGCATTTTTGTAGCAAGCTGAATCTAGTATATACTTCTCTTTTATAAGTTGATTTATCGATGAAAAATACATTTCAGATTGCCAATATCCTTTAAGATAAACAGATGAAGAAAGTTGTGAGAAATTCGACTGAAATGAAAATTTTTGTTCTTTGTAAAAGCTTTTTCGGCTTGTAGGTAAAATAGATTGTATTTTTCTATTTAAACTTGAAGATGGGTAAAGGTGATTGATTTCACTTTGATCTGCTTGGTTAACGTCTATGTTAAAATGAGTCAAAGCCAATTTTCTATTCGTATCCAATGAATTAAAATTGGTGTTGATTTTGAGTGGTGTGTTGTGTTTTTTAGAAAGGGCTAAGCCTGCCGCGTACTGAAACAATTGATTTCCTAGTCCACCGTTAATTTCAGTTATAATCATTTTCTTGATTTAGCTGAATTAGTTTTTTATCAATTCAAATATTCCACAACCATACGCTAAGTTGAAGTTTCTTTTAGCAGCATCAGAATGAGCATCCGCTTGTTCAACCAAATCACCATTGTCGTTCACGTATGAAAATTCTTTCAATGATAAATTGTTTGATTTAAAAAGTTCAAGCAGGTAGTTGATGTCAAAAACCCGATGTGCGTTAAACTCAATTCTTGGTCGGCCAATAGGTGTTGAAAGATACAAGGTACCACCAGTAGCTAGACAATTCGTAAGATTTTTGATTCCTTTTTTATGTCCATCTAAATCCATCGGGTCTCCATACCTACCCAATCCAAAATGTTCGATTGCATGCAAACAGGAGAGGGAAGGCGTTTTATCAAGGAAGCTAAAATCTTCAGACATTAAATCTGCCTGTTTGAATTGAATATTTTTGCTTTTACTGGTAATGTGACGGATGTCTAAAATTTCAATTTCTCTGAAACTGGCAACATGGGCAACAAAGCCGTCAATTCTTGACCCCACGTCCACATGCCTAGAGGGGTTGGCTTCAAAAATTTTTCTAGCTACATGCAAATCTTGGTGAAAATAATGCCCTGATGCCACACCTGCAGAATCATATCGATCGGCAAACAATGGGTAAAAACCAATAGAAGTAAAATCTTTTTGTCTGCTGAATTGTCTCTTGAATTCTTTGTAGTCTTTTATAAAAGGTATGCTGCCTTTTATACTCATCCTTATTTGGTGAATATTAATTCCAATGAGAAAAAGAAAGCGTTTTGTTTTTTTAAACATTGTTATTTGGTCTTAATACAAAAAAAACCGCCACTTCGTGTGGCGGTCTCAAAAATACTGAAATAGTTTTTTAGATATGAGATTCAATTTTTTTAACAAAACTGTGCTTTGGCTGGGCTCCAACCAATTTATCAACAACCTGGCCATTCTTTATAAAAAGGATAGCTGGGATAGAGGTGATACCATAGTTCATGGAAAGCTGAGGATTGTGGTCCACGTTTACCTTCCCTACATTAACTCTTCCTTCAAATTCTCTTGAAAGCTCTTCTACAACCGGACCAATTGCACGGCAAGGTCCGCACCATTCTGCCCAAAAATCGATCATTGAGAGTTTTTCAGAATCCAAAACTTCAGTCTGAAAATTGCCATCTGTAAATTCCTTTGCCATGTATTGAGATTGTGTGTTAATAATCAATTGAACTGCAAAATTAGTTCCATTTTTTAATAATTAGACATTCCGTCACCATTACTTTATGCACAGTCCACTTGAACATCTATCAACGGATTTTTTTCAAGAAAATCGGCCATTTCGTCATTCATTTCAAAGCCTTTTTCAGTAGTTTTCATCTGTACCATTAGCCTTTCCACCTGGTCTACCAAAACCACTTTTAGTCTGACCCTACCTGGATGTTTTTTCAGGTTTTTTTGGAGAAAATCGACCTGTTCTGGTAAGATTGAACCCGCTTGAAGGGTTAATTGCACCTGTTTTGTAAATACTTTTTTGATGGTTTCTAGAAGACAGATCTCATTTACCCGAAAATTCCACTCATTTCTGCTTTCCCATCTTTCATAATTCCCTTTTACATAAATGCAGGTGCCTTGTGTAAAGTAATTGGAAAACTTGATGTATTGGTCTCCAAAGAGGGTGATATCTGTCTTGCCGGAAAAGTCTTCAATGGTAATGGTACCATACTTTTTTCCAGCTCTTGAAATTTTATGAAATGCAGAAGTTACCAATCCTGCCACCCTAATGCCCTGTGTCGGGTTCTTTTGTAAGTCAATTGCGCCTTTAAATTCGTTGAAATCATCAATTTGATGGATGTTATAGTAGCGTAATTCAAATTTGTAGTGGTCCAATGGATGCCCACTTAAAAACATCCCCGTAACCTCTTTTTCTTTATCTAATATTTCTGTTAGTGACCAAACTGGACAATCTGGAACTTTAGGTGGTGGAATTTCATGAACCAAGGAAAGATCACCAAATAAGGTATTCTGATTTGAAGTGGTCTGGTTCTGCCATATGTTTCCGTATTTGATAATTTTCTCTAATCCATTGGAACTGTCTCCTTCTTGTTGGAAAAAATACTGCGCCCGATGAAACTCAGGAAAGCAATCAAAGCTGCCAGACATGGCTAAGCTTTCCAATGACTTTTTGTTGACTGTTCGCTGGTTTCCTCTTTTTACCAATTCAAAAATTGTTGGATAAGTTCCATGTTTCTCACGCTCTTCAATGATTGATTCCACTGCAGCTTCACCAACTCCTTTTAATCCCCCTAAACCAATTCGGATTTCTCCCTTTTTATTTACTGCAAAACTTTTTAGTGATTCGTTGATATCCGGACCAAGAACACTTAATCCCATGCGTTTACATTCTTCCATGAAAAAAGTAATCTTTTCTATTGAGCCGGCATGGTTCAAGACCGCAGCCATATAGATGGAAGGATAATGTGATTTCAGATAGGCTGTTTGGTATGCGATAAATGCGTAGCAGGTGCTATGCGATTTATTAAAGGCGTATTGTGCAAAAGCTTCCCAGTCGGTCCATATTTTTTGAAGTTTTTCCTCGGCATATCCTTTTACACTGGCATTAGTGATGAATTGCCCTTTCATCTTGTCTAACACTGATTTCTGCTTTTTACCCATGGCCTTCCTCAGTACATCTGCATCTCCTTTGCTAAAGCCTGCGAGTTTTTGTGCAAGAAGCATTACCTGCTCTTGGTATACAGTAATACCATAAGTCTCTTCTAAATATTCTTTCATTTCCTCCAAGTCGTAACTAATCGCTTCTCTTCCGTGCTTTCTATTGATGAAATTAGGAATGTATTCTAGTGGCCCAGGACGGTAGAGTGCGTTCATTGCAATCAGGTCTTCAAACTTGTCTGGTTTGAGGTCTCTGAGGTATTTCTGCATACCCGGACTTTCAAATTGGAATGTGCCGATGGTTTCTCCTTTTTGATAAAGCTGAAAGGTTTTTTCGTCGTCTAACGGGATCTTTTCAATGTCAATTTCTACACCATAATTTATCTTTATCAACTTCAGCGCCGTCTTGATGATATTCAAGGTCTTTAGACCTAGAAAGTCCATTTTTATTACTCCGGCATCCTCAATTAGACTTCCTTCAATCTGTGTAACCCACATTGGCGAATCTTTCGCAATATATACCGGTAAAAGGTCAGTCAGGTCTTGTGGTGCTATGATGATTCCTGCTGCATGTATGCCTGTATTTCTAACAGAGCCCTCTAGGATTTCAGCTTCGTGCAACACTGAGCTTCTGATGTCGTTCCCTTCATAGATCTCTCTTAACTTTTTTGCATTATCTATATCATCCGCATTGAGGTTTTCTTTTTCTTCTAAACTCATTTCTCCCTTAAAAGGAGCATGAAGTAAACGTTTGAGCGTTATTCCTGGTTTATCTGAAACGAGTTTTGCAAGTGCATTGGATTCGGGAAGTGGTAAGTCCATTGTTCTGGCAACATCCTTTATACTCATCTTGGCAGCCATCGTACCATAGGTAATGATTTGCGCCACCTGATTTTTCCCATACTTGTCTACAACATAGTCGATTACTTTCTGTCTTCCTTCATCATCGAAATCCGTATCTATATCGGGCATCGACTTTCTGTCTGGGTTAAGAAAACGCTCGAATAGAAGGTTATATTTAATGGGGTCAATATTGGTAATTCCTACACAATAGGCAACCACACTACCTGCAGCAGAACCACGACCCGGACCGATAAAAACACCTAAATCTCTGCCTGCTTTGATGAAGTCAGAAACAATCAAAAAATACCCAGCAAACCCCATGGTTCGTATTGTGAAAAGCTCAAAAGCTATACGCTCTTCAAGTTCCGCTGTCATGGTTTCATATCGCCTATTTGCACCTTCTCTTGTGAGGTGCTCCAAATATTCGTCTTGTGTTTTAAATGTTTTGGGTACTGGAAAATGGGGGAGTAAAATGTCTTTTTTAAGGTCTAACAACTCTACCTTATCTACAATTTCATTGGTATTGTCGATTGCCTCTTCTAAATCATGAAAAGCCTTCTGCATTTCTGAGGTGGTCTTGAAAAAAAACTGGTCGTTGGGGAAGGCAAATCTTTTATTTTTAATACTGACATCATCATCTGAAAACTCTCTTGCGGCTGGTGTAGAAATCTTCTCCCCAGTATTGATACATAGCAAAATATCGTGGGCATTGAAGTCTTTCTGGTCTATATAGTGAGAGTCATTAGAAGCAATTATTTTAACATTGTATTTGTTTGCAAATTTCAGCAATACCTTGTTCACTTTGTCCTGATCCTTCATTCCGTGGCGCTGTAACTCCACATAATAGTCGTCTTGAAAAATATTCAGCCACCATTTAAACTCATTTTCACCCTCAGCCTCTCCCTTTTTCATGATGGTTTGGGGCACCATTGCGCCCAAACAGCAAGTAGTAGCAATTAATCCTTCATGGTATTTATGAATCAATTCTTTGTCGATTCTTGGATATTTGCTGTATAATCCTTCGATATACCCTAAAGAAGTGAGTTTTGTGAGGTTTTTATAGCCGATTTCGTTTTTGGCCAATAATATTTGATGATGCCTTGGGTCCCTTTCTTCTTTTGTAAAAGTCTTTCTGTGGCGGTTCTCGGTTATGTAAAATTCGCACCCAACGATTGGTTTTACCTTCAAAGGGCTATTTTTGTCATTCGGATCTACTCTGTTTTTGTACGCTTCGGCCACAAATTGGAAAACGCCGAACATGTTTCCATGGTCAGAAATGGCTATGGCAGGCATGTTGTCAGCTATTGCCTTTTTATAAAGCGCAGGTATGCTGGCAGCACCATCAAGGAGTGAGTATTGTGTATGAACGTGTAAATGTGAGAACCTTTGCATTGGTATTAATAGGAAATTCAAATTTCGCAAATAATCGACAATAAATTGGAAGTGGTTTTCCACAGTCTTTATATGAAAAAACCATCCTTAATACCGTTTTTTTTGAAGTTGCAGGCTTTGTGCCTGTTCCTGCTATTGGTTCAATCATGTACCCTATTCAAAAAAGCCAGTTTTACCCAAAGAGGGAATGGAAATACGGTGTTTTTTGATCAGGTTGAAATTAGAATTAGTCCAAGTAACGGTATTCAACAAACTGCCCCAGATCCTGCATTAGGAGTCATTGAAGATAGCATGGGCAAAGTTTATATGGATGGCTTTCAAGGAATTGAATACATTGCTCCTTCTTTTTTTAAATATGCTGTGCTGTTGGACGTTGAAGTTGAGAAACTGTCTAACAAGAAACTAGTAGAGTATATTCATCAATGGTGGTCTGTTCCTTACCGAATTGGAGGAAGCACCATGTCTGGTATTGATTGCTCTAATTTTGTAAAGGGGTTAACTAATTATGCTTACGGTTTAAATCTTCCTAGAACTTCACGTGAACAAGCTGCTTATTGTAGCGAAATAAATAAAGAAGACCTGAAAGAAGGCGATTTGGTGTTTTTTAATACTGGCAGAGGTATTTCACACGTAGGCTTGTATATGGCCAATAATAAATTTGTACATGCCTCCACTTCAATGGGGGTGATAATTAGCAGCCTTGATGAGCCTTATTGGGAAAGACGTTATGTGAAATCAGGACGAATGGAAATCCGCAACTCATTAAAATAATTCCCTAAATCCAGCATAAAAATTAGGATCGGGTTTTAACTCCACCGACTTTTTGTTGGTCTTGTATTCTTTCCAACTATTGGTTGGATAAAACCAAGTTGCATTTCCATCTACAAATACCCTGATTGGAGCATTGAAATTTGCCTGACAATCAGACCAACGGTATTTAATTTTATTTCCCTGTTTTAAAATCTCTAAAGTAGGCACTTTCACATCCCTTAAATATTGGTCAAACAAGGGCGCTAAATCTCTGCCTACTTGTTCACTCCAAAATTTCTCTACTTCAGCTGAGGTAGTGATTTTATGGTAAAATCTTTTGTTCATCTCTCTCAATGCAGTCCTGAACTTTTCATCATTATCAAAGAGCTGTCTAACATAATGGACCAAGTTTCCTGCTTTGGGATACATATCTCCAGATCCTTCTTCATTAACGCCATATTTTCCAATGATTGGAGAGGCGTTCTCAATCGATGCTCTGGTGCCTTGAACATAGGCATCACCAGCCTCTTTACCATAATGATAGTTAGTGAAGATGGTTTCTGAATAGTTTGTGAATCCTTCATGTACCCACATGTCAGCTACCTCATTTGTGGTGATGTTATTGCCAAACCATTCGTGTCCACTTTCATGGATGATTATGAAATCCCATTTTAAACCCCAGCCAGAACCGGATAAATCTCGACCTCTATACCCATTCTGGTAGCCATTGCCATAAGCAACTGCACTTTGGTGTTCCATGCCCAAATGTGGTGATTCAACCAATTTAAATCCGTCTTCATAAAAAGGATATGGCCCAAACCAGTGTTCAAAAGCTTTGAGCATTTGCGGTACTTGTTGAAACTGTTTTTTTGCTTTATCTATGTTATAATCTAGTACCCAGTAATCGCAAACCAAGTTTCCTTTTTCTCCAGGATAGGTCTCGGCAAAAGAAACATATTTTCCAATATAAGGAATGATATTGTAATTGTTGATTGGATTCTTCACTTCCCATTCCCAGGTTGTAAAACCCAACTTAGACGCTTCTTTACTTTTTAATCTTCCATTACCTACTGCAACCAAACTGTCTGGGACATTAATTTTTAAATTAGCGCCATTGTCTGGCTCATCTCCTTGATGGTCTTTGCAAGGAAACCAAACGCTAGCACCTAAACCCTGACAAGCTACGCTCATCCATGGTCTACCCAGTTTGTCTTTGGAAAAAATCCAACCGCCATCCCAAGGGGGGCGCACTGCTACTTGTACGTTTCCAGAATAATTAAGGGAGAGCTGTTGATCAGATCCTATAGGTAAGTTTTTACCTACTTGAATGAAAAAAACATTTCCATTTCTTGTATATTTTAATTCGCTATTGCCCAGCATGGCCTTGTCTAATTGCATAGGAGCTTGTAAGTCGATTTGCATCAGATCTCCATTCCCAATTACCTTAAATTGAATATCTACCTTTCCTGAAATATACTTTTTATCAAAATCAGGTTCAACCGATACGGCATAATGGGTAACATCCCACCAGGTTCTTTCTTTGCCTAAGGACCCTCTAAGGGTGTCTTGGTAAGTATAAGATTTAGACTGGCTATTCAACTGCGCTAAAGCATTTGAGGTAATGAAACATAAACCAATCAAGAAAAAAAATCGGGTCATTGAGGTGGTGTTACAGAAGTGATTTATTGTTTTTTCATTTTGTCCTTAAATGCTTTTTCAAATTTTTCTAATTTTGGACGAATTACATAGTTACAGTAAGGTTGATTGCCATTTTTATTGTAATAATCTTGGTGATAGTTTTCTGCAGCATAATAATTTGTAAACGGCTCTATTGCAGTAACAATTGGTTTGCCGAATGCACCAGATTCATCTAGTTTTTTCTTAAAGAATTCAGCTCTTTCTTTCTGTTGTTTGTTGTGGTAGAAAACTACACTTCTGTACTGGGGACCAACATCGTTACCTTGTTGATTGAGCGTGGTTGGATCATGTGTTTGCCAAAAAATCTCCAGTATTTCATCTAAGGTAACCTGAGTTGTATCAAACTCTACTTGAAGTACTTCAGCATGTCCAGTTGTTTTCTCACACACTTCTTCATAGCTGGGATTTTCTATATGACCACCACTATACCCGCTGGTTACTTTATTAACGCCTTTCACTTGCTGAAAAATAGCTTCTGTACACCAAAAGCATCCGTTGCCCAAGGTGATAATTTCTGTATGCATAGTTTTTGATTTTAAAAGGGGAGTACTGGGGATTTCTTTTTTTAACTTTTGTTGTCCACATGCAGTCAAAAAAAACAGCGTTGCCATCAAAAGATGAATCATTTTCTTCATTTGTCACTTTTTTAATATGACCCTAAGTTAAATCTTATTGTGTTTGACAGTATTTTTAGGGCTATTTTTGATTGAATTTAGTTTTGGTTTAACATGAAATTATATCCAGAATCGGCATATATACAGTTGGAATTTGATAAGGTAAGGGCAATTTTGGTGGAACAAACCCAAACGCTGTATGGTAGACAAAAAGCGGAATCTTTGAGGATCCATACCCGAAAGCAATTCATTGAATTAGAATTGCGACAATCATACCAGTATTTACAACTGCTATCTTCCGGTCAAGCCTTTCAAAACGACCAGGTGTTTAATTTAGCAAAAGAGCTCAAACTCTTATCTATATCGGGAGCTGTTTTAAGCGGCGAGATTTTCATTCAGTTTCGTAACCTGGCCGAGAGTATTCGTGGAATTTTTAGGTGGTTTGATGAAGAGCGTATTCATGCTTTTAATTGTCTGTATGAAGTAATCAAGGTTACCCATTTTGAGAAATCCATTTCTGAACAGATTAACAAAGTTATTGGTGAAGATGCCAGGGTGGTAGACAATGCCAGTGTTGATCTTGCACGAATAAGGATGTCACTTTATAGAAAAAGAAATGAGCAGCGTAGGTCATTTGAGAAAATACGTAATAAATTACAAAAGGCGGGTTATATCGCAGACATCGAAGAGTCTTTTTTAAATGGAAGAAGAGTGCTCGCAATCTATGCAGAGCACAAGCGCATCGTCAAAGGGATTTTACACGGCGAAAGCGATACGAGAAGAACATCTTTTGTTGAGCCTGAAGAAACAATAGAAGTTAACAATGAAATCTATTCGCTGGAAAGCGATGAGCGCGATGAGGAATACCGCATATTGCGTGATTTAACAGCCAGGCTATTGGTTCAAAGTCCATTACTAAAACAATACATGGAAGTATTGGGTGAGTTTGATTTTATAAGAGCCAAGGCTAAATTAGCACAACAAATGGATGCACATCTTCCGCATGTGGTTGATCATTCTGGTATAAAACTGGTTAAAGCCTATCATCCCTTGTTGTTTTTGTACAATAAAAAGCAATCCAAACCTGTTATTCCCCTTGATTTGGTCTTAGATGAACGAAATCGAATTTTGCTTATATCTGGTCCGAATGCTGGCGGTAAAACAGTATGCTTAAAAACAACAGGCTTGTTGCAAATGATGGTGCAGTCTGGGTTGTTGGTGCCAGCCCATCCTGACTCTACCTTTGGTATTTACAAGCAATTGATGATTCATATAGGCGATACCCAAAGTATCGAATTTGAATTAAGTACCTATAGTGCTCATCTCATGAACATGAAACATTTCATGGAGGATGCAAATGGAAGGACATTGTTTTTTATTGATGAATTGGGAAGTGGCAGTGATCCCAATTTGGGCGGTGCTTTTGCTGAGGTTTTTTTAGAACAGTTGTTAAAAAGGCATGCCTCTGGAATAGTTACTACCCATTATCTTAATCTAAAGGTGATGGCCAGCAAAACTTCTGGTATCATCAATGGTGCAATGGCTTTCGATGAAAAAAGCCTAATGCCCATGTACCGGTTGAATGTAGGAAAACCGGGAAGTTCTTACACATTTGCTATAGCAGAAAGAATAGGTTTATCTAAGGAGCTTATTGATAGGGCCAAAGAATTGGTAGATGAAAATCATTTTACGCTGGATAAATTGCTGAACAGGACAGAGCAAGATTTGAGGGTACTGGAGCAGCGTGAAAAAGATCTTCAGAAACTGATTAAAGAAACTGAAGTATTAAGAAAAAATCTTTCACAACAAATTGATAAAGAAAAACATGTTCAGCAAGTAGAGTTATTGAAATACCAAAATCAAGTTTCAGAAGATAAGTTGGTCTACCTCAAAGACATGGAACGCAAACTCAAGCAGACAGTAAATGACTGGAGAAGGGCTGAAAATGAGCAGGATAAAAACATGTTAATGAAAAACCTGCATGCGCTTTTATTTAACCAAAAGGAAAAGCAGGTAAAGGAAAAAGTTAAGAAGAAGCTTGATTCAAGGTATAGAGAATTAGGTGGTGAGCCGAAAGTGGGTGATGCTGTCTTGATGAGTCAAAATAATAAAATAGGAACCCTCACAGAAATTAGAGGGAAAAAAGCCATTGTCAATTTAGGTGTAATGCCTTTGCAAGTGAACTATGCTGATTTGAAAAGAGTAGAAGAAAAACCGCAAGAGGATAGCTAAATTATTAATATATTAGATTTCTATAAATAATCTGATATGCGTGTTTTGATTTTATATCGACTACTTATTTTCCTTTTGTTTTCTTCGATTTCTTTTTCTGTTGTTGGTCAACAAAAAACAAATCCAGATTCAATCTCTAAAAAAATGACTTGGTTCCAAGATGCCAAACTGGGTATTTTTATTCATTGGGGTATCTATGCAGTAAACGGTGTAGATGAGAGTTGGGCTTTTTACAACAAAAAAATGACTTGGGAAGCATACATGAAACAATTGAATGGTTTCACTGCTTCAAAATATAACCCAACTGATTGGGTTAATTTAATCAAAGCCTCAGGGGCCAAATATGCTGTACTTACTACAAAACACCATGATGGGGTAGCACTCTGGAATACAAATCAAGGGCATTATAGCACCGTGAAAAATACACCTGCAAAAAGGGATGTGCTTACACCATTTTACCAGGAATTAAGAAAGCAAAATATCAAGGCGGGTGCATATTTTTCATTAATTGATTGGAGCCATCCCGACTATCCAGCGTTTATGAAAGATAGCATGCGCTATAAAGTAAAAGATCAGCCTGCTAAATGGCAAAAGTTCCGTGACTTCTATCAGTCGCAACTCAATGAAGTTGCAGATCAGTTTAAACCTGATCTTTTTTGGTTTGATGGTGATTGGGAACATAATGCTGAGGAATGGGAAAGTGAGAAAGTCAGGGCGAATCTACTTTCCAAAAATCCTGGAGCTATCATCAACGGACGTTTAATGGGCTATGGGGATTATGATACTCCTGAACAGAATGTACCAGTAACACGACCAAAATACAATTGGTGGGAATTGTGTATGACCATCAATAACAATTGGGGATTTCAACACCGTGATACCAATTGGAAAACGCCTTCACAAATCATTGCGCTCTTTGCTGATGTGGTTAGTCATGGTGGAAACTTATTATTGGATATCGGACCAAAAGAAGATGGTACAATACCAGAAGAACAGCGGAATGTCCTTCTTGAATTAGGGAATTGGAACAAGAAGCATGAACGAGCCATTTTTGGATCAATCCCTGGAATTGCTCTAGGACATTTCTACGGACCAACTACACTGTCTAAAGATTCTACAAAGTTGTATTTGTTTTTACAGGGACAAACAGCTGGGCAAATTATGGTGAAAGGGCTAGACAATGCCATTCAATCCATCAAAGTAGTTGGCAGTGAACAGGAGCTTTCGCACAAAGTAGTTGGTAAGATTTCATGGAGTCCCGTTCCTGGTTTGGTATACATTGATGTTCCTCAAGGAGTGCAAGACAAGTACATGACTGTATTAGAACTGCAATTGGACAAGCCTGTTAAACTTTACAGTGGCAGAGGTGGATTTGAATAATGGAATACCTCTTCTGTGATCACCCACTTTGTATCTGGTGATGCCCAAGGAATCCTTTGTTGGAACTCTCCCATAAGCGTTTCCCATTCTTGTACTTTATCATTTGCTAAATCCATTCTAGCTTTTTCTTCAAATGAAAAACTATTGATGGTTTCTAATTGCATGATGAGACGATTGCCTGTTCTGTAAATACGCATCGTTTCAATGCCAGAATCACCAAGGCTTTGAAGCACCTCTGGCCATACATCTTGATGGTACAGGTCATATTGCCTAATTACTTCAGGATCATCTTTTAAATCTAGCGCTAGACAATATCTTTTCATAATGTTGATTTTATTTTATGACCCTTCCATCCAAAAAGGAATACTACGATAAAGCAAATGAGCGGAACGATATAGCCTATTTGAATATTGTCGTTGCTCTGGTCTATCATATAGCCCATGGCAACGGGGAAAATCGCACCTCCAATGATAGACATTACAATCAATGAAGCAGCAGCTTTTGTTTCTTCTTTCAACCCTTTTATGCCTAATGAGAAAATAGTGGGAAACATAATCGACATAAAAAATCCTAATGTACCCAGTGCCAAAACTACATATTGACCATCCGTATATATAGCTATCGTGCACATAATAATGCTAATCAGAGAATAAATGGTCAATAATTTTGCTGCATCGATGAACCTCATTAATACGCTTCCTAAAAATCTGCCCAGCATGAAAAGCAATCCATAGGCACTTAGGTATTTTCCTGCAGTAATTTCATCAGCACCACCGCCACTCATGGCTGCGCGAATAAAAAAGCTGGTTACACAGACTTGTGCCCCAACATAAAAAAATTGAGCTAGTATAGCCCATTTGGTATGCTTATGTAGTAAAGCTTGTTGTATAGTTCCTTTTTCTTCTTGCTTATCTTGGTTGAATTCAGGGAATTTGTATAGCAGAAAAATGATGGCTATAATTATTAAAAATCCTCCAAGAAAGGCATAGGGCAGAATGACAGATCCTGCTTCCTGATCAAGATAGGTGTTTCTCGAAGTTTCAGTCATCGCAGTCAATTCTTCATTGGTAAACGACGTTCCAGATAAAATTAAAAAAGTGCCAATTAAAGGCGCAATAAATACAGCTAGTCCATTAAATGACTGTGCAAGATTTAATCTTGATGTAGCAGTTTCTTCATCACCCAATTGTGCTGCATAAGGATTGGCAGCTGTCTCCAGCATGGTAAGTCCGCATCCAATGATAAATAATCCAGTTAAAAATAAGCCATATGTTCTTGTTAATGCAGCTGGGATAAACAGAAAACATCCTGCACTAAAGATCAGGAGGCCGGTAATGATGCCTTTTTTATAACCATATTGTTTCAGTAACCATCCCGCCGGCAAGGCTGTAATAAAATAGGCAAAATAAATTGCTGTGTCTACAAAAGTGGATTGCATATTAGACAGCAATAGGGCTTTTCTCAATTGTGGAATCAAGATGCCATTTAGGTTATTGGCAATACCCCATAGAAAGAATAAGGTAGTGACAAGAATAAAGGGCAGCAGGTAATTGGTTTTTTTGGTTGTCATACAATCATTTTTATTCAATAGCACGGTCGAGATGCACATATCCTCCATCTACATGTATCAATTGTCCTGTTGTATGTGAAGAGCGATCTGATAAAAGAAAAGTTACCATATTTCCTATTTCTTCAATTGTGGTCATTCTTTTGTCCAATGGAATCTTTTGCTCAATCTTGTGAAGAACAGCAGCTGGATTAGGTAGTGAATTGATCCAGGTCTCATACATGGAGGTATAACATTCAGCTACAACAACAGCATTCACTCTTATGCCGTATTTTAATAATTCTACAGCCCATTCTCTTGTTAATGCATTACGTGCGCCATTGGCAGCGGCATATCCGGATGTATTTCCTTGTCCAATTTCTGCTACTTTAGAACTGATATTTACAATTGATCCTTTTGATTTAATCAGGAAGGGTAGTGCCGATTGTGTAATGGTATAGTAGTGCAAAAGATTTTTCTCGAGCGATTGCCTAAATAAATCTACATTACCTTTTTCTAATCCAACTGCATCATTGATGCCTGCATTGTTTACAAGTCCATCAATACTACCATGCTTCTTGGCCAATGTTTCGATTGCTGATCTACATGCATCAACATGGGTTAAATCAATAGCAACAAAATCTCCTTTTCCCATTTCTTGTATCAATGCAGTTGCAGCATCCTGATCTAGATCGATGATTAAGGGTGTTGCTCCTTCTTGCGCCAATTGCTTACTTATGCCTTTCCCAATGCCTTTAGCACCGCCAGTAACGATGATTTTTTTGTCTTGAAGGTTAAGGTTCATTGATGTTGTGTTGTAAAGCGACTATAATTTATAGAATTCTTTTGTGTTTAAGCCAAAGATCTTTGCTTTTTCTTCTTGCTTAAGTTGTGAGCAAAACTGATTAACTACACTATGGGTGGTAGAAAAAGATCCAGAAACCAAGCTAACTGGCCAATCGGATCCAAAGCAGAGCCTATCTAATCCAAAATATTCCGCTACAATTTCCATATATGGATGGATGTCGTTGTAAGTCCACTCTCTTTGATCTGCCTCTGTTGTCAT
>CAMDFC010000041.1 GCA_945897185.1 Chitinophaga pinensis
CAGCTTATGAAAAAGAACAAAGAAAGCCAGTCGCCTTTTATTTACAGTACCGATCCGAATTTCAAGTTGGAAGAAGAAGCTGAAGAGCAAACTACTTTGCTTCCTGGTCAGCAATTGTTGCGTATTACCCTTGAAACCAAACACAGAGCAGGTAAAACAGTCACCGTGGTATTGGGTTATATTGGAACAGAAGAAAATCTTACCCAATTGGGAAAAGATTTAAAAAACCATTGTGGAACCGGAGGATCTGCAAAAGAAGATGAAATTATTCTGCAGGGAGATCACCGTGAAAAGGTGAAACAATGGTTGCAAAAGAAAGGGTACAAAACAAAATAAAAAAAGACAGGCTTTTGGCCTGTCTTGTGCTGTATTTGCGTAAGTGATCTACCAATCTTGTTTTGCAGTGCCAGCTTTGATAGCTGCTAATGCGTTGGTTTCGCTAAGCAATGCAGTCAGTTTGTTGCCTTTTCCATCATGACCTTTAGCAATATATCCACCTTTTGCAGTTCTTGAAACAACTGCATCTTGTACTGGAACATTTTTTTCCTTGGTCTTAACATTGTAGGCCTTTAGCATGTTGTCGTCTGACATAGTAATTGTTTTAATTGTGATTAAAAATATTAAATATCCAATTTGGCATATTTCGCATGTGATTCAATAAACGCTCTTCTTGGTGCTACTTCATCTCCCATTAACATACTGAAAACCCTGTCTGCTTCGGCCGCACTTTCAATGGTTACTCGTTTGAGGGTTCTAGATTCTGGGTTCATGGTGGTGTCCCATAGCTGACGTGCATTCATCTCTCCCAATCCCTTGTATCGCTGAACGTTTACACTGTCTTCTTTTCCGCCTGCCAGTCTTTCGATAAAGGCCTTTCTTTGTTCTTCGTTCCAAGCATAAGCTTGTTCTTTTCCTTTTTTAACAAGGTAAAGTGGCGGTTGGGCCAAATAAACATAGCCCTGTTCTACCATCTCTTTCATGTACCTGAAAAGGAAGGTAAGTATAAGTGTTGCAATATGACTTCCATCTACATCGGCATCTGTCATGATGACCAATTTATGGTACCTTAATTTAGAAATATCGAGTGCTTTGGGATCTTCAGGTGTGCCTATTTTTACGCCAAGTGCAGTGAACATGTTTCTGATCTCTTCATTGTCGTATATCTTGTGCTCCATGGCTTTTTCTACGTTGAGGATTTTACCCCTGAGTGGTAGGATAGCCTGAAAATGTCGATCACGACCTTGTTTTGCCGTTCCACCTGCTGAGTCGCCCTCAACAAGGAAAAGTTCACTCTTCTTCGGGTCTCTTTCAGAGCAGTCAGATAATTTTCCAGGTAAGCCTCCGCCGGTTAATACAGTTTTTCGCTGAACCAACTCTCTTGCTTTTCTTGCAGCGGCTCTAGCTTGAGCAGCCAAGATAACCTTACTGATGATGTTTTTTGCATCTCTTGGATTTTCTTCGAGAAAAGCTTGCAAAGTTCGCGAAACGGTTACATCAACAATGCCCATCACCTCTGAGTTGCCAAGCTTCGTCTTTGTTTGTCCCTCAAATTGTGGCTCAGGAACTTTTACTGAAATGATGGCACTCAAGCCTTCTCTAAAGTCATCTCCCTCTACTTCAACCTTGGATTTTTCAAAAAGACCTTGCTTTTTGCCGTATTGTTGAAATACACGTGTAATGGCCCTTCTAAAACCTGCAACGTGCGTTCCACCCTCAATGGTGTTGATGTTGTTTACGTAAGAGAAAATATGTTCACTGTAGGAATCATTGTAATTGATGGCTACTTCCACAACAACATTTGATTCTTCATCATGACATTCCATGTAGATGATATTAGGAATCAATGAATTCCTTTTGCCATTTCTGTCAAGCATCTCTACAAACTCAGTAATACCTCCCTCACTGAAAAAAACCTGTTGGTAATGATTACCAGTCTCATCAATTTCACGGAGGTCGTTTAATATGATGCGTATACGTTTGTTCAAATAAGACAATTCCCTTAACCTACCCTCAAGAATTTCTTTGTTATAAACAAGGGAGATGAAAATGGCGGGATCAGGCCAAAAATGTACTTTGGTGCCTGTCTTACTGCTGGTTCCAATTTCCCTTACAGGGTATTTAGGTGCACCTCTCTCATACTCTTGCTCAAATTTCTTGCCTTCGCGTTCAACCGTTACTTGCAAAACAGCACTCAACGCATTCACGCAGCTCACACCTACTCCATGCAAACCTCCTGAAACCTTGTATGTATTTTTGTCGAATTTACCTCCAGCATGAAGTACCGTCATCACCACTTCCAACGCACTTCTTTTTTCTTTGAGATGCATACCTGTAGGAATACCTCTTCCATTGTCTTGCACGGAGATGGAATTGTCTTCATGAATGTTTACAACAATTTCATTGCAATAGCCAGCCAGGGCTTCATCAATAGAGTTGTCTACCACTTCGTAAACCAAGTGATGCAAACCCTTTACGCCTATATCGCCAATATACATGGCGGGTCTTTTCCTTACAGCTTCCAATCCTTCCAATACCTGGATGCTGTCTGCGCCGTAACCACTTATATTCTCTTCCTGTGTATTTGGATTTTCTGTACTCATACTTGTCTTCTTCCTCTATTTTTTTGTTCTATTTTAAGATTAAACAAATTTACTAAAATAGGGGGGGATGTGCTCATTTTACACCCGCTAAATATGCTTTATTCTTAAGATGATTTCCACATATTTAGGATGTTTTTATTGGTTTGTATTTAAATGCAAGGATTTTAATTTGTAGTATCTTTGCATTTGGATGATTTTAGAACAGAAAATACCGGATAGGGTTAAACCACAGACCGCGCTTTTTGAGGGGAGGCTGCCGCTTTTTACCACTAAAAAAAGAATTCCCGGGTCTTGGCAGTATTCTATTGAACGGTACTTGAAAGACGATCAAAAAAAACTTGAAGACCGAGGCTCGCTTGTCTATAACTATGATATTCAGTCTAATATAAACTTTCTAGCATTGGAGTTTTGTGTAACTGGACAAACCTTTTGCAAACAACCGGTTGTTAATTGTGAAGATTGTAAGCTCAACAAAAATGCACTCTGTGTGGAACAGACCGGTACCATCGATTTCCTTTCTTTTAGGTTTGAGCCTGTCCACCTTACCAACTTGATCACATCCGAGACTGGGGGAGAGACGGATGACATATTAAATTTTAGGCACAAGCATACCTTTACAAAGCCCATCAACATGAACGGTAGAATCAGACATACTGTAGATTCCATCCTCAACCACAGGTACAACGACAAAGTAGAGAATATTTTTGTCAATGCCCAAACCCAAATTTTGTTGTTGTATTCTTTGGAGTCTATCAATTCAATCAAGGAAGATGAAGTTCCGGCTTGTAAGTTTTTGGTGCATTTAGAAGACAGGGAAAAAATCATCAAAGCCAGGGAAATTTTACTTTCACACATCGGAGATCCCATCACCATCAAAGAGTTAAGCAGAAAAGCTGCCATAAACGAATGTTACTTAAAAAAAGGGTTTAAGGTCATGTTTGGTACAACCATCTTCGATTTTTACCAAGACCAGCGCATGGAGCACGCCCGGTTCTTACTCTACGAAAAAGGGCATACTGTAACAGAAGTATCTGCTCAATTGGGGTACTCCTCCATTTCACATTTCTCTACAGCTTTTAAGAAGCACACAGGGCTTAAACCATGCGACCTTTTGTCACTCTTTCGTCATAAATAGTAGATTTTCCATTCTCTGACAATTCTGTGATAAAACTCATAGGGGGATTGTACATTTTTGCAGTCCAATCCGTATAAATGAAGATTTTCATCCTTTTGCTTTCCGTAATGTTATCGAGCATGGCCTTTGCCCAGCTCTCTGTTGATTCAGCTTCTGCAAGATCAATGGACGAAGTTGTGGTAACTGCTACACGTACGCCAAGACTGATGGGAAACATTGCTATTCCAGTTACCGTAATCAATTCAAAAACCGTTTATCAATATGGCTCTTTAAGACTAAACGACATCTTGGGTGAACAAACCGGTATCAATGTTATCGATAATTTTGGGAAAGGTGTTCAGGTGCAGGGACTATCTTCAGAATACACGCTTATCCTCATAGACGGCGAACCATTGATTGGAAGAACTGGAGGTGTTTTGGATCTTTCAAGAATTACAGTCCGAAATATCCGTAAAATCGAAATTGTAAAAGGCCCTTCATCTAGTCTATATGGCTCTGAAGCCATGGGTGGTGTGATCAACATCATTACCGATGGTGCTGGACAAAATAAAACTTCTGCCGGTCTTCGCTATGGTAGATTTAACACCTTAGATGGTAATATCAACTTTTCAAGAAAATTCAACAATACAGACGTTACAGCATCTTTTAACTACAACAGGTCTGAAGGGTTTAGTTTAAAGCCAAACCAAATTCAAAAAACAGTTGAGCCTTATTGGAAGACTGCACAACAAATTAGTGTGAATCACCAAATCAATGATAAATGGAAGATGGGCGCTGGATTGAGAAGAAACGTAACCTATATAGACAATACAATTGAGGTTTCAAACCTAGGTAATTCTACACTTTCAAAGGGTTTTGAAAGAAATAATGAGTACAATATTACACCGTTTGTTCAATTCAAAGGGAATAAAATAAGGACAACACTACGTGGTTATGTTACAGGATTTGAAGCGGTTCAATTACTGAATGTGAAAGGAAATTCTGATACCTATAACGATAGATTTAACCAAGTTTTTTCAAGAGTAGAAAACCAAACCGACTGGCAAATCAGAGAGCAATCTTCGCTCACACTGGGTGCTGGTCATGTCGACGAATCCGTAGCCTCCAACAGGTATGATTCTATGTCTACCAAGAGAAAAAATTCAATATCCTATTTTTTTGTTCAACACGAGGAACAGCTTTCAGACAAACTCACTTTAATTGGTGGATTCAGGTTTGACGCTAACAGAGCATATGCCTCTGTATGGAGTCCGAAGATTGCAATGCAATTCAAGGCCAGTGGAAAGCTTTCCTTCAACATATCCTATGGTAGGGGTTTCAAGGCCCCTGATTTCAGACAGTTGTATTTGAATTTCACCAATTTAGCAGCGGGCTCTTATTCTGTTTTTGGATCAGAAGTTGCAGTACCTGAGCTAAATAGACTCACTTCATTGCAACAAATTGATCAGGTTACTTCTATGGTTGGACTCCTCTCTGCACTCAAGCCGGAAACATCAGGTGGTTTCAATTTGGGGGCAAAATGGAAGGTGGATAACCAACTGCAAATCACAGCCAATCTTTTTAGAAATGACATTACGAATATGATTGTGACTGATATTGTTGCTTTCAAGAAAAATGGTGGACAGATTTATAGTTATTTTAATTTGAAAAGCGCTTTAACACAAGGTTTAGAATTTGACGTAGATAAAAGAATTTCAAAAACATTTTCAATAAAAGCAGGGTATCAATTTTTATATACTGCGGATAAGGAAGTTTTGAAAGGCATAAAAAAAGGAGAGACTTTCAAAAGAGATTTGATATCCGGAAATTCTGTCCGTATGAAATTAGCAGATTATGGTGGACTACCACAAAGGTCAAAACACACTGCCAATTTAAAATTGAATTACGAAAATACTTCAGGATTTTTTGCAACAACACGTATGATTTACAGAGGCCGTTGGGGAACGTTTGATCAAGATGGAAATGGTATCATCAATCGTAAGGATGAATACGCCAATAGCTACCTTCAAGTCAATGCCAGTGCGGGTTTTAGTCTAAAAAAATATTGGAAAATAATGGCAGGCCTAGACAATATTTTAAACTACAAAGACGTTATATATCTGCCTGGAAATCCTGGCAGAATGGGCTACATAGATATTCAATTTAATTTCTAAATTTTAAAACATAAAAATCAAAGCAAATGAAAACAAGAAGTATTATTGGAACTGTGTTAGCGGCAATTGTAATTTTTCAATCTTGTACAAAAGAGGAAACTTCAGCACCCCGTGTTACCCTCATTGAAAAAATTGTAACAGATGTTCCTTCCGATACAATTATAGGATTCTCTCCTATTGGTCAGCCTATTGGTGCAGGAAAATTTACTTTCTATAGTTTTGAGACCAATTCAATTGTTCCATCTAGCGACTCAAATTCTACAAAATGGGATATAGCCATGAGGGGAACAACCATCTTAACCAACAACGGAACAAGTGGTCCAGGTAAGGGTGGTGCTTTTGTATATGTTGGAACCTACGACGATCTTACTCTGGTTCCTGCAGATTCAACTTTCAAAATTGATGCGGCACCAAGCTATGCTATTACTACAGGTAGCAACAAGGGTTGGTATCTTTATACCCCACAAACCAACTTGGTTACACCAATTCCTGGTAGGGTTCTTGTGATAAAGACAGCCACAGGCAGGTATGCTAAGATGGAAATTACAAACTATTACAAAGGTGGAATAACTCCTCCAGCTAGTGCATCAGATGCTGTAAAAACATTTTCTCAAAGATATTACACGTTCAGGTTTACTTACCAAGCTGATGGTACTACAACCTTCAAATAAAAGTCACGGGTTATGGATTTAGTTGTTAGGGGGTTTGTTACAAACCCCCTAAACTTTTTATATCTTTGCAGCCTTTAAAATCAGTATGCAATTGAGTTACAAAGAATACGCACAGCTAAACCTCCCTGCTTTTGAGAAGGAGATTTTGGCTATATGGGATAAAGAAAATGCTTTTACAGAGAGCATTACACATAGAGAGGGTGCAAAACCTTTTGTTTTTTATGAAGGTCCGCCCAGCGCAAATGGCATGCCCGGCATCCACCATGTAATTTCAAGGACTTTGAAAGACCTGGTTTGCAGGTACAAGACCATGAAAGGGTTTCAAGTAAAGAGAAAGGGTGGATGGGATACACACGGACTCCCTGTAGAATTGGGGGTTGAAAAGGAATTGGGTATTACCAAAGAAGATATAGGAAATAAAATATCAGTAGCAGAATACAACCAGAAATGTCGTGAGGCAGTTCTAAGGTATAAAGACAAATGGGATGATATCACCAAGAAAATGGGGTATTGGGTAGATCTACAAAACCCCTACGTTACATTTGAAAATGACTACATAGAATCTTTGTGGTGGTGTCTTAAACGACTTTACGATAAAGGCCTACTTTATCAAAGCGTAAGTATTCAGCCATATTCTCCTGCAGCCGGCACTGGTTTGAGTTCCCACGAACTTAACCAGCCAGGTACGTACAAAGATGTGAAGGATACATCAGTGGTTGCTTTATTTGGGCTGGATAAGACGAAGAACACGGCTCATCCAGTAACAAAACAAATTGAGCAATGGTTGGGTAATACAGATTCGGTTTTTTTTATGGCATGGACAACCACACCGTGGACACTGCCTTCAAATTTGGGATTGACAGTTGGAGGAAACATTGAATACAGTCTGGTTTCCACTTTCAATCCATACACCGGAGATTCCGTGCATGTTGTTTTAGCAACGGCTTTGATAGGCAAGTATTTCAAAGAAGAAGCAAAGGAATTGCTTTTTGATGCGTATACACCTGGAGATAAACTCATCCCTTGGCAAGTTCTTGGAACACTTACTGGTGTTGAGTTAGAGGGGATGTATTATAAACAACTCATGCCCGCAGAAGCCAACGCAATGGAAAAGATTTTGGAGCTTACTCCAGATGCCGATCCTTTCAAATTGGTGCTGGGCGATTTTGTTACCACAGAAGATGGAACAGGAATTGTGCATACCTCGCCTGCTTTTGGTGCTGATGATTATAAGGTAGGAAAAAAGAATAAACTGGGTATTCTAACGCTTGTTGACAGACAAGGAAAATTCGTTGAAGGCTTGGGGGAATTCAGTTCTCGGTTTGTAAAAAATTACAAGAACGATGATCAATACATCGATGTAAACGTCGATATCTGCGTCCATTTAAAGAAAGAAGGGAAAGCCTTTAAAGTTGAAAAGTACGAACACAATTATCCGCATTGCTGGAGAACAGATAAACCCATTCTTTATTATCCACTTGATGCCTGGTTTATTAAAACGACTGCATTAAAAGATAGAATGGTGGAGTTGAACAAAACCATTCAATGGAAGCCCAAATCTACTGGTGAAGGTCGTTTTGGTAATTGGTTGGAAAACATGGTGGATTGGAACCTGAGCAGAAGTCGCTTTTGGGGTACACCACTTCCAATCTGGAGAACAGAAGATGGTACGGAAGAAATTTGTATAGGATCTATTGCAGATTTAAACAATGGCATTAAGCAAGCTGCTGCGGTATTGGGCGGCGACACCAATGCTGCATTTTTGAAAGACGGTATTCAGGATTTACACAAACCTTTTGTTGATGATGTGGTGTTGCTCAGTGCAACGGGAAAGCCCATGAAAAGGGTACCAGATTTAGTAGACGTTTGGTTCGACAGTGGCGCAATGCCTTATGCCCAATGGCATTATCCATTCGAAAACAAAGCCATGGTTGAGTCTGGGGAAGCGTTTCCTGCAGATTTTATCGCAGAAGGAGTGGACCAAACCCGTGGATGGTTTTATACATTGCACGCATTAGGTGCTTTGTTATTTGATAGCGTTGCTTATAAAACAGTGGTTTCAAACGGCTTGGTTCTGGATAAGAACGGAAATAAAATGAGCAAACGTTTGGGCAATGTGGTAGATCCATTTACTACCATTGATACCTATGGTGCAGATGCCACTCGTTGGTATCTTATTACCAATACTTCTCCTTGGGATAATTTAAAATTCGATTTAGAAGGAATCAAAGAAGTACAGCGTAAATTCTTTGGAACGCTTTACAATACGTATCAGTTTTTTGCTTTGTATTCCAATGTAGATGGATTTACATACAAAGAGAACGATGTGCCATTTGCAGACAGACCGGAGATTGACCGATGGATACTTTCCTGTTTGCAGTCACTTGTAAAAGAAGTAAATAAACAAATGGATGACTATGAGCCAACCATGGCTGGTAGGGCCATTGATGAATTTGTTGATGAATTGCTGAGTAACTGGTTCGTTAGACTTTCTAGAAGACGGTTCTGGAAAGGTGAATATGAAAAGGACAAGATTAGCGCGTATCAAACCTTGTACATTTGCTTGGATACAGTAGCAAAATTAGCGGCTCCTATTTCACCATTTTTCACTGATGCGGTGTATAGAAACCTCAATGCTGTAACGGGGAAAGAAAGCGTAGCCTCTATTCACCATACAGATTTTCCTGTTGCTAAAGATGCATGGATTGATCTAGCATTAGAAGAACGAATGTCAATGGCAAGAGAATTTTGCTCATTGGTGTTGTCAATTCGAAAAAAAGTGAATATTCGTGTGCGCCAACCATTACAAAAACTACTTATTCCAATTGCATCCGACGACATGATGGTGCAATTGAAAAAAATTGAAGACCTTATCTTGGCCGAGGTGAATGTGAAAGAGATGCAATACCTACCGGCTGACAATGATTTTATTAAAAAAAGAGTAAAGCCCAACTTTGTGGTTCTGGGTAAAAGACTTGGTTCCAGAATGAAAGCTGCGGCAACAGCGATTAATGTAATGGAACAGGCGGAGATTCGAAAATTGGAGCAATTGGGAACCTGTGAAATTGTTTTGGATGGAGAACCAATTGAAATAAGTAGAGACGAAGTAGAGATCCAAAGTGAGGATGTAGCTGGTTGGATGGTGGCATCTAGGAATGCTTTTACTGTTGCACTGGATGTTTCCGTAACGGCTGAACTCGAAAATGAAGGAAATGCCAGGGAGGTGGTGAATAGAATTCAGAAAATTAGAAAAGACCAAGATTTAGCATTGACCGATAGAATAATTGTGGAAATTCAATCTAATCCTGAATTGGACGCTGCATTTACTGAATTTAATGCGTATATTTGCGCCGAAATTTTGGCTGACCAGGTCCTACTGAAACAAGTATTAATTGAAGGTGTTGAGACGGATATCAATGGTAAAACGCTGAAGATCAATGTTATAAAAAAAGGTTAAGTATTATGGCAACAAAAAAACCAGCACCAAAGAAAAAAGCAGCTCCTGCTCAAAAAGCAGCCCCTGCTAAAAAAACAGTTTCAGCTCCCAAAGCTGCAGCTGCAAAAAAACCTGTAAGCAAAGCCGCAGCTGCAAAAAAACCAGCTCCAGCATCTGTTAAAAAGGCTGCTGTAAAGACAGCTGTTGCTAAGAAACCAGCTTCAGCACCGGTTAAAAAAGCGGTTGCAAAGCCTGTGTCTAACAAAGTCACTCCAAAAAAGGCAGCTCCAGCGCCAGTTAAAAAAGCGGTTGTAAAGCCTGTTTCTAATAAAGTCACTCCAAAAAAGGCAGCTCCAGCGCCAGTTAAAAAAGCTGCTGCAAAGACCGTGTCCAATAACGTTGCTCCAAAAAAGGGAGCTCCAGCGCCAGTTAAAAAAGCAGTTGCAAAACCCTTAGCTACTGTAGTTGCACCAAAAAAGGCAGCTCCGGCACCAGTTAAGAAAGCGGATACCAAACCCGTGTCAAAAGCCGAGGTTAAGGGTGTTCCAAAAACACAACCTAAGCCAGCGGTAAAGTCCGAAGTGAAAACGGTACCTAAATCACAGGCAAAGCCAGAAGTAAAAGCTACATCAAAACCACCTGCCAAGCCAGATGCTCCTGCAAAGGCAGCAAACCCAGCCAAGGCACCTAAGCCAGCTGCTCCTGCCAAGCCAGCCAAGGCACCTAAGCCAGCTGCTCCTGCCAAGCCAGCAAAGCCAGCTAAAAAGATACCTGCAATTGCACCTGAAGTCAGGTTTGCTGAAACAAGTAAAGCTGCAGTTAGTCCAGCTGAACTTAGGAAAGCATTAAGGGCAAAAGAATCAAAAAAAGAGACCAAGCAGGTCACAATGCCCAAGATCAATACGAAGTCTGCGCGTAAGTATGAGCCAGAATTCATGAAGTCTGTACTCGATGCAAAAGTAGAACCTATCGTTATTGCCGGTCCTACTCAGCGTTATTCAGATGTTGAATTATCAGAATTCAGGGAATTGATTCAAAATAAGCTCAATGCAGCAAAACAAGAATTGGCTTATTTAAATGGATTGATTACAAGAAAAGATTCTCTGAGTGGTGAGGATTCAGACACCCGATACATGACAATGGAGGATGGTAGCTTGAGTATGGAGCGTGAACAATTGAGTCAAATGGCTAGTCGTCAAATTGATTTCATCGAAAAGCTTGAAAAAGCAATGATGAGAATTCAGAATAAAACCTACGGAATTTGTAGGGTGACTGGAAAGTTGATCGATAAAGCACGTTTAAGGGCTGTTCCACATGCAACCCTAAGCATGGAAGCAAAAACGGGTATAAACAGACCAGGCTCAAGTTTCTAAACTTATTCTTATCTCATTTCTTGCATAGCAACTAGTTTGCAATAAATGCCGTTTTGGGCAATTAACTCCTCGTGTTTGCCTCTTTCGGCTATGGAGCCCTTGTCTAGTACAATTATTTCATCTGCATGGCGTACGGTAGATAGTCGATGTGCAATAATGATACTGGTTCTATCTTTCATCAATTGATTAATTGCATCCTGCACCCATTTTTCACTTTCGGTATCCAACGAAGAGGTGGCCTCATCTAGAATTAAGATTGGAGGATTTTTTAAAACGGCTCTTGCTATGGTCACTCTTTGTTTTTCGCCACCACTTAATTTTGAACCACGGTCACCAACCAGGGTATGATAGGTTTCCTCTTTTTGTTGAATAAAGTCATGGGCATTTGCAATCTTAGCTGCTTGGATAATATTTTCTTCAGATGCTTGAAGATTTCCTAGTGCAATATTTGCTTTGATACTGTCATTAAAGAGAATTGGATCTTGCGTAACTATACCCATTAAATTCCGAAGGTCATTCATCTTGTATTGCTTGATGTTAATGCCATCAATCAATACTTCACCTGTTGTTGCATCGTGGAAGCGAGGAATTAAATCTGCCAATGTAGATTTACCCGCTCCGGATGAACCAACCAGGGCAATGGTTTGTCCCTTTTTAATTATCAGGTTTATTTTATTTAAAATGATTTTGTCTTGGTAAGCAAATCCCACATCCCTCAATTCTATTGAATCATTGAATGTGTCAATTGATATGGGATTCGGATTTTCTTTAACGGTTTGCTCTTCTTTGATCAATTTTTGAATACGCTCTATACTTGCTGCACCTTTTTGAATATTGTATGATGCTGTACTAAATGCCTTTAGCGGATTGATGATTTGTGTGAAAATAGCGATGAAAGTGAGGAAATCCGGACCATTCAACGTGAAGCTTTTGTTCAAGACCAGCGATCCGCCATAATACAAAACGCAGCATACCGCTACAATACCCAAGGTTTCAGAAACTGGCGAGGCTAAATCTCGTCTTCTGATGGTTTGGTTTTTCATCAAAAGCAATTGATTATTTTCCTGTTTAAATTTTTCCAACTGCTGTTTTTCTGCATTAAAAGCTTTTACCACCCTAATTCCGCCCAATGTTTCTTCAATGGTGCTTAATATCTCACCCAGCTTAATTTGCACACTGGTTGAGACTTTTTTTAATGATCTCCCAATTCTTCCAATGATGAGTCCGGCTAATGGCAAAAACAAAAGCAGAAAAACGGAGAGCTCCGGACTCAAATTGATCATTGCAAAAAGGTAGAGCACAATTAGAATGGGCTCCCTGAAGAAACTCTCTAAAAAGCTAATCGTGGAAAACTCAACATCTTGTAAGTCATTTGTAAGCTTACTCATGATGTCGCCTTTTCGCTGTTCATTAAAAAAACCGACAGGAAGCGCTAGGATTTTTTTGAACATGTCTGTCCGCATGTCATTGATGATGTTATTGCGAATGGGCGTTAAGACATACATCGCACCATAGAGAAAAATATTTTTAAGTACAATAGTACAAATAACAATGATGCAGATAATGGCGAGTGCTTGAATACGGCCCTCTGGCGTTTGCGTTAACACTGATAAGGTGTTGTAAAGTTGATCTGAAAGTTCACCCAATCTAAACCTGGATGTTTGTACGCCATCGTTTTGCTGTAAGCCAAAAATCAATGTTAAGAAGGGGGCCAACATGGCCAAAGAAATCAGCGAAAAAAATGCAGAAAGAATGTTCAGGATAAAATATCCAGTGACCATTCTGGGATATTTTTTGATATAATTGAAAATGATACCCAGGCTCTTCATTATGCTGACTTATGTTTTTTCAGAATTAGCACCAAAAGTAACTAATTTTACACCCATCAAGATGCCAATATGGAGGAAAGCAAAAGACAAAAGCAAATAGCAGGTGTTATACAGGAAGAAATGAATGATATTTTCCTGAGGTTCGGTATAAATATGATGGATGGAGGAATGGTTTCTATCTCCCAGGTAAAAATAACACCAGACCTTCTTGAGGCACGTATTTACTTAAGTTTGTTTCAATTGAAAGATCCAGAAGCGGCACTAAAAAGAATTGAAGATCGAAAAGGAGAAATTCGAGGAGAATTGGGCAATCGGGTGAAGCAGCAGCTAAGAAGAATTCCTGAATTACGCTTTTTTAAAGATGATACCTTGGATCATGTATTTAAAATGGAAGTACTCTTCAAAAAAATTAACGAAGAAAAAAACAAATGAATTTTAGGATCATCCTGAAATTTGCCTGGAGGTATTTCAAAGCCAAGAAATCTACCAATGCCATCAATGTTATTTCATGGGTAAGTGTAATTGCTATTGTGTTTGGCACAGCTGCCCTGATTGTAATACTTAGTGCCTTCAACGGATTTGAATCACTGGTTAAATCACTCTATGCCTCTTTTTATCCTGATATAAATATCAGTGCAACAAAGGGCAAGTTGATTACGCTATCACAAAAGCAATTGGACCAACTGCGGGGAGTAAATGAAATTGAAACATTTAGCCTGGTTGCAGAAGAAAAAGCGCTGATACAAAATGGCCCTTTGCAAACAGTTGTTCATATCAAAGGGGTAGATAACAAGTACAGTAAAGTAGCGGGTTTTGCAGCGCTTATGTATAGAGGAGAATTTGAGCTGGGTACCGAAGATCAGCCAGGGTTGGTTTTTGGGGTGGGAGTAGAGCAGGCATTGGGTCTATCATCACATCAGGCAATATCACCGGTCTCCATTTATTTGCCTAAAAAAACAGCGATTGCCATTACTGATCCCCTCCAGTCATTGGCAATGTCACTTGGAAATCCCCGGGGAAGCTTTGCCATTCAGACGGAATTTGACAACAAGTATGTTATTACCAATCTTGATTTTATAAGATCTTATGTTGGTTACCGCCAAGATCAATACAGCGCAGTGGAAATAAAATTGAAACCCAATGTTTCTGCTTCTACAGTATTGCCAACTCTTGGTTCATTGCTAGGGGAAGGCTATTTGGTGGAAGACCGCTATCAGCAGAACAAAATGTTGTACAATACTATACGACTAGAAAAATTAGCCATTTATGGCATTTTTTCACTCATACTCATCGTTGCAGCTTTCAACATGTTGGGTGCGCTGAGTATGCTTGTTTTAGAAAAAAAGAAAGACATACAAGTCTTAAAAGCAATGGGGGCAGACCAAAAATTGATTCAACAAATTTTCCTTGCAGAAGGAATGTTGCTCTCTTTTATTGGAGCAATCGGAGGGATGTGTATAGCGCTGATCTTGTACTACCTGCAAACCCAATATAAATTGGTGCCTTTGCAGGGGGATACTTTTTTAATTGATTATTATCCAGTTAAGCTATCGTTGAGCGACTTCCTTTTGGTTGGCATTACTGTATTGGCAATAGGAATTTTGGCTTCTTGGATACCCTCCAAGAAAGCAGCTGCGCAGGTAATGGAACTCAGAAATTAAATTTAATAATCGCCTATTGTTTCTGGCAATTGAGATAAGGCTTTGGCCAGTTGTTCATCGTTTGGTGCAATGCCATGCCATCCATGGTCATTTTCCATAAAATCAACCCCTTTGCCCATCAAGGTTTTCATAATAATCGCAATTGGCTTTCCTTTCCCTGTGGCTAATTTTGCCAAATCCAATACCCTGATTACATCGTCCATGTCGTTTCCTTCCATTTCAAGGGTTGTCCATCCAAATGTGGCGAACTTTTCTTGGATGTTTCCAAGAGATATCACTTTATCAGTTGGACCATCAATTTGCTGTCCATTCCAATCAATAGTAGCAATAAGGTTATCTACTTTATGGTGAGCAGCAAACATCACAGCCTCCCAAATTTGTCCTTCTTGTAATTCTCCGTCGCCGTGAAGCGAATAAATAAGGTTACTGTCGTTGTTGAGTTTTTTTGCCAGTGCTGCACCCAAGGCAACGCTCAGGCCTTGTCCCAATGAACCTGAAGCAATCCTAACACCAGGAAGATGTTCATGCGTAGTAGGATGTCCTTGCAGTCTGGTATTCAGTTTGCGAAAGCTTGATAATTCATTTAATGGAAAATAACCAGAGCGTGCCAGGCAAGCGTAGAATACCGGAGAAATATGTCCGTTAGATAAGATGAAAATATCTTCGTTAAGTGCATCCATGTTGAAAGCAGGATCATGTTTCATTACCTTAAAATAGAGGGCGGTAAGAAAATCTGTGCAGCCCAAAGATCCTCCAGGATGTCCACTTTGAACGGCATGAACCATTCTAACAATATCCCTTCTGATTTGTGTTGCTGTGTCCTGTAAGGTTGACATATCTTGAATTTTGGGCAAAGCTAATGTATTTGGTGTTTTTTCTCTTTCTAAGCCTTTTTTTTATCTGTTGTTGTCTGTAAAATAATCGGCTGTAAAATTCGTTTTAATACTGACCTTTGATCAGATTTAGTATTAACAGTAAAGCCGATCCATGGAATATGTTGTTTTTGCATCCTTTCTCTCTTTTGTCGTAGCCTTCCTAACAACGCCAGTTGTTATCAAGATTGCCGATGCAAAAAAACTATTTGATCATCCATCTGCACACAAGGTGCATTACACGCCCATTCCTACATTTGGCGGAGTTGCATTTTTTGTAGCAGTGCTTTTCTCTGTCATTTTATTGGTTTCGTTTAAGTCGGCACCTGAAATGCAGTACTTTATAGCTGCTTCCATTGTTGTTTTTTTAATTGGGTTGAAAGATGATATTCTGCTGATCTCACCAATAAAAAAATTTTTAGGTCAGTTGTTGGCCGTCTTTCTATTGACTTATCAAGGTCATTTTCAATTAACTACTCTACAAGGTTTGTTGGGCATACATGAGTTGAACGCCGTGGTTGCTGCTATTTTCACTTATTTAACTGTTCTTGTTATTGTTAACGCATTTAATTTGATTGATGGGGTTGATGGCTTGGCAGGAATGATGGGTATAATTATTGGTCTGTTTTTTGGATGCTCATTTATGATTGCAGGAGATTTGCCTTATGCTATCTTGGCTTTTTCATTGGTGTTTAGTTTGATGGGATTTCTTGTATATAATTTTTCTCCTGCTAGGGTCTTTATGGGGGATACTGGATCTTTGTTTTTGGGATTGGTGATTTCAGTTTTGGCAATTAGGTTCATTAACACTGATTTTCATGCTTTAGCAGAATTGAATATTACACAAACAGGGGCCATGGCTTTTGCCGCAGTTTTTATCCCGATAATGGACACTTTGCGTGTATTTTCTATCCGAATTTATAAAGG
>CAMDFC010000042.1 GCA_945897185.1 Chitinophaga pinensis
TTATTGAGCCATTATCAACAATAATTATTTCAATATTGGAATAAGTCAAATTTTCCTTTAGTGACCTTAGTAAAGCACAGGTAATTTCAGTTGTATTCCAATTTAATATTATAATTGAAACCTTAGGATTACCTTCTATATTTAATTTCGCTTTTTGCATCAATTTTTCTTCAATCAATAATTTTGATTTTGTAATAAGGCAGCTGGTGTTTTCAAAATAATTCGTAGATCATTTAAGAAACTAAATTCCTTATAATACTTTATATCCAGATCAATTCGTTCTTGTTCATTCATATCCGGTTTTTCTTTTTTAATCACTTGCCATAATCCGGTAATACCAGCTGGTGCATCAAAACGACTCACATAATCGTTAACCAATAGCTTTTCTGCTTCATATAAGGGAAGAGGCCTATTACCAACAATTGACATATGTCCCATTAAGACGTTCAATAACTGAGGAAATTCATCAATACTTGTTTTGCGTAAAAATTTACCTACCTCGGAGACCCTAGGATCATTTTTGATTTTAACAAAGGCTGACGATTCGCTTTCATTTCCATACATATTCAAATGTGAAATCTCACCCAAGGCTTGATCAGCTCCATCACGCATACTTCGAAATTTGATCATCGGGAAAATCCTATAATACCTACCTACTCTTTTCGAAATATAAAAGATAGGGCCCCTTGATTCAATTTTTATAGCCAATCCTACAAGAATAAATAATGGAATTAGTAAGACCAACAATATCAAGGAGATTGTTATATCAAACATGCGTTTGAAAAACATCAATGGACTATAATCTTCTTTCAATGGACTGAAAGTATCAACTTCAAGTAACTTAGGAGAAATGGTATTTTGTTTGTATTTAAATAAAAACTGTACTTTTTTCTCGATAAGATTTACATCTTTAATATCTTCAAAGAAATCATCAACAATACCTAATTGTAATAAATACTGCATATCCGTAATACTCAGATGAACAGCATTCCATAGAATACAAAATCGACTATTATGCGACATACTTCTTGAGAAATCAATTAATTCTTGCACATTTATATCTTCAAGTCCTAAATCAAGAAGCAGAACGTCAGGAATTTTGCCATTTGTCACCAAAGCATCTTTAACTATCTCACTAACTGATTTAGTCGCTGAATTTATTTTTACGTCAATGGGAATTACCTTGCCAGGAAAACGAATGGAATCAGCGTTTATGATGAGACAATAAAATGACTCCAAAAAAAAATAGGAATGAGCAAATTTGTCCTGATTATAAAAAATTTGTTGAGTAGCTTTCATAAAGGTTAGGTATTTGAGTTAAATTATCACATAATACTGTTACGCTTTTGTTCTTATGTATTTAGAGTTACTCGAAATAAGTGTATCTGGATTGAACGGCTTAATTAAGATCTGGACGCTTTCGTCTTGTCTTAAAGAATTTAGATTCGATAACTCATTTTTCCCAGAAAGAACCACAACTTTTTTCTTGTGAATCTTACTCGAACGGATAAAATGAATAAAATCTAGACAATCATCACAATGCTCATCCAAATCAATCACAATCATTTCTATTTCCTTAATTGATTTTAAAATGGTAAAACCAGAATAAACATCTGCAGCACAGAAGAAATCAAAATCCTTATTAAGGATATTCATTAATACCAGATTCATTGATTTATTTGCATTGATAATTAAGACAGCTCTTCCCATTAGAAATTCTATTAACTGAATAGTTCACGTTATTGTGAGATTAGCCTTGGATAGAATATTGGAAGACTTACGGGCTGCTAGGGAAAAGGGGGGTTATTCAATGTGTAAATGTATGAAAAAAAGTTATTTAATTTAGAAAAGACTACGCTTGAAGTTTTTAAACAATTTACTAAGGTTATTCAACCATAGATTTAGATTAAATCTAATAGGTCAGTTCATGTGATAAAACCACTGAATTATATAATTCTCTCCACTATCTTACCACTCGCCTTTTCTTTAAGGATCAACTTTTTCGTTCCATAATGCGTCAACTCTTCTTTAACTAGATAATGATCTGCATCAAACTCGATCAAATTACTGTCTTTTGTTACATCCGTCCTTCCTCTCCAATCATCCAATTGAACAGGCTCCCATTGTTTTGTTTTTGCACTCTTGTACGCTGCATCTAAAACCGCATTTACCAAATACCCATCGTAAAAAGTTTCTCTGGGCTGCGTTCCATTTTCAAAACAATTAAACATCTCTGCAAACATGTGGTTGTATCCCAACTCATTCAACTCATCGCCAACTGGAAATAACCATCCTGTATTGGATTCTGCTTTTTCAGCAACATAATCTCCCCCCTTTCCAGTGGTGAACATTTCAAAACCCGTGCGCAAAAATCCATTGATCCAAATTGTTCCTTCGCTTCCCATCACTTCATCTCTTAAATCTAAACCTCCGCGGAAAGTCCAGCTCACCTCAAACTGTGCAATTGCACCATTCTCGTATTTCACCAAACCGATGGCATGGTCTTCTGCATCGATGGGTTTTACTTGTGTGTCGGCCCAACACATCACTTCAACGGGACGAATATCTTTTCCTATATAACTGCGCGTGATTTCCACACAATGACATCCCAAATCCAAGATACACCCACCACCAGCTTGTTCTATATCCCAAAACCAATCACTATGCGGACCAGGATGTGCCTCTCTTGATTTTGCCCAAAGAACTCGACCAACAGCGCCTTTCTTCACGCTATCATATGCCTTCAAAAATTTAGGTGTGTAGACCAAGTCTTCAAGATAACCATTAAAAATACCTGCCTGCTCAACTGCTTCAAGCATGCGTTTCGCTTCAACAGCATTTCGTCCAAGTGGCTTTGTAGAAATGATTGCTTTTTTGTGTTTGATGCAAAGCATTACTGCAGTCTCGTGTAAATTGTTAGGCAAAGAAATACAAACCATATCTACATCAGGATGAGCAATTGACTCTTCCATCACCGTAGTATAATGAATACAACCATAATCTTCAGCAAACTTTTTTGCCTGCTCTTCTCTACGTGAATAGATAGACACAATTTTGTCTTTGCTCCTTAAACCTTGAATTGAATCTGCATAAAATCTTCCGATAAAACCGGAACCCAACATTGCTAACCTTACCATATTCTTGAATTAAAAGATTTATAAATTAAGCATTCGCTTTTTTATCCCTAAAGAAAACCAACAAGAAAACCAGCGCTGCTGCTGCAATAGCAGAAGGTACGAGCCAAACATTCAACCAATTGGTGACCATTGCTCCTGATGGATCTGCAGCAGTATACTTGTCTTTAACATACCCAGAAACTTCTGAGCCGATGAACATACCTATGCCATAAGTAGCTAATGTAATCAGTCCTTGTGCTTGTGACTTGATTTTTTCACCTGCCTTTTTATCTGTATATATCATTCCACTTACAAAGAAGAAATCAAAACATACACCATGTAATAAAATGGCAGCATACAACATCCATACACCACCCAATGCATCACCATAGCCAAAGAAAGCAAAACGAATGATCCATGCAACTAGTCCAATGATCAAAATCTTTTTCACACCCAATCTTGCATATGCAAGTGGCAACAACAACATGAACAACACCTCAGATACTTGTCCGAGCGACATCATGTTCTCAATTCTGAATGTAGTTGGGTCTGCTGTTGGATATCCCACTTTAAATGTATCTGTCAGTGATGGGTTTGCCCAAGCATAGTAGAAAGAAAGTGGAATACAAATCAAGACAGAAGAGATGAAGAAGATGAGGAATGATCTGTCTTTAAATAAAACGAAGGCATCCTTACCGATAATTTGTCCGAATGTTGCTGGTCCAGTTGCTGTTGGTGGGGTCTTTGGGAGTAAGAACGACATGAGTCCCAGTAAAACAGAAGTCACCATTGAAATCTGAAAAATTGCCACCTTATCACCAATACCTAAAAAGCCTACGAGGTTCACAACAGCTATCCAGGCGACTGTCCCGAAAACACGAATAGCAGGAAATTCTTTTTCCGGATTACTCATGTTGCGCATAGATATGGAGCTCGTAAGAGAAATAGTAGGAGCGAAAGTTAGACAGTAGGCAAGCATCACCCAATAAAAAGTATCCGGATTTGTTACTTGGGTGAGGAAGAACAATATCCCTGCACCAAGTAGGTTTAGCACGCCCAACACTTTTTGTGCTTGAAAAAAACGATCTGCCAACATCCCTACAAAAAAAGGAGCGGCGATCATGGCGACAGAAAACGCAGCGTAAGCGCTACCCACTTGTGCCCCTGTAGCACCAAGTTGATTGGTCATGTATTTACTCATTTGTCCGTACCAAGCTCCCCAAATAAAGAACTGCATGAACATCATTACAGCCAATTGAACCTTAATCGTTGATTTCATAAAAATGATTGTCTTTCAAGATAATGATTTATTGGAAATTGATATTTAGTAATTAGTAACTATTACTAAGCATTCAACCAACGCCGATAATTGATTTGTTATTTGGTGGACTTCTTATAATGAAGACAAATCTCATGAAGTCCGCATCCCCCGCATTTTGGGTTTCTGGCTAAGCAGGTATACCTGCCATGAAGAATTAGCCAATGGTGTGCCCTATGCACCAGTTCGGTAGGAATATTCTTTATCAATTGTTTTTCCGCAGCCAAAGGGGTTTTTGCTGCGCGTGTTAAACCCAATCTTGCGGAGACCCTGAACACGTGGGTATCGACAGCCATATTCGGTTGTTGGTCGATTACCGAAGTGATGACGTTGGCAGTCTTTCGTCCAACTCCGGGTAGTTTGACCAGTTCTTCAACGGTCATGGGCACTTCCCCACCAAACTCATTCACCAACATGTTGGCCATGCCAATCAGGTGTTTGGTCTTGTTGTTGGGGTAAGAAATACTTCTAATAAGTGGAAACAGGGTATCGAAATCGGTCGATGCCATTGAAGGCGGATCTGGAAAATGCTCGAAGATGGCAGGCGTGGTGAGGTTGACCCGCTTATCTGTGCATTGTGCGGACAAAATAACGGCCACCAATAGTTGGAATGGGTTGTCGTACAGCAGCTCTGTCTCTGCTTCAGGGATGTTTTTTTGAAAATAGTCGATGATAACCTCGTAACGCTCCTTCCTTTTCATAATTTCTAGGGAGGGAAGTTACTAAGAAACGGCAATTTATTCCTTGGAATGTGCCTCTTCACCTGAAGAACCATATTGCATGATTCGGTCAATTACAGAGTTAGAAGGGCTGAACTGGATATCTTCCAGTTTTTCGACAACTTCTTTCATTTCAGAAAACTGTTCTTGCATGTCTGGTGTCTCTCCAACTTTTGCGATAAATTCTTTTGATTCTTCTGGAGTCATTTCCTTGTATAGATAACGCATCATTTCTTCACTGTTTAATATACTCATTTTGAACCTTTTATCAATTAATAATATTGACAAAGGATACGGATAGGTAAGGGTAGGTCTTCAGGGGGGTATCAGGGAATGGTCGGAAGCGAGATTAAAAATACAAAATCACGCTTGAAAAATAAACGATGATCATTAAACTTTATTGTATAAAACTAAAGAAATATTTTATTTTTCTTTGATAAGATAAACATCTTCATTATCGCGCTTCATGAGGTATTGTTCGCGGGCTACTTTTTCCATCCATTTGGGGTTGGATTGCATCAGTTCCACCTCTTTCTTTGTCTTGTCGATTTGTCCTTGGTAATATTTTTTGCTCTTGTTCAAATCGTTCAATTCGTTGCGGTACTGCAAATGCAGCAAGAGGTTGTTGTGGTCGAAAAATACCATCCACACCAAAAATGCGATGGTGGTGATGAGGTATTTGTTTTTTAAGGTTTTGAGGAGTTTCATGGTATCGATACCAAAGTTAATGTAATGTTTCTATTCAACGATTTAAGTACCTTGCACCCTCAATGGAAAAGTCAAATTTTGTCGATCAGATTAGGGTGTTCTGTAAAAGCGGACATGGTGGTGCGGGAAGTAAGCATTTTATGCGGACCAAATTCAACGCTCATGCTGGACCAGATGGTGGTGATGGTGGGCGTGGTGCACATATCATCCTAAAAGGCAACAAACACCTCTGGACGCTACTCCACCTGCGCTATTTTAAGAACGTAGTTGCTGAAGATGGTCAAGGTGGCAATAAAAACAACATGACCGGGCGCGATGGAAAAGACATCATCATAGAAGTTCCACTCGGTACCATGGCATTCGATGAAGAAACGGGAGAGACGGATGGTGAAATACTTGAAGATGGTCAAGAACTAATCTGGGTCAAAGGCGGAAGAGGTGGATTGGGCAACAAAAACTTTGCTACGCCAACCAACCAGGCACCCGACTACGCTCAGCCGGGCGAAGACGGTAAAGAGGGATGGAAAGTCCTGGAACTGAAAGTACTCGCTGATGTTGGTCTCGTTGGCTTCCCTAACGCTGGTAAATCAACCTTGCTTTCTTCAATCACTGCAGCTAAACCCAAGATAGCCGACTACGCCTTTACTACCCTCACCCCTCAATTGGGAATGGTGGAATACCGCAATGGAAGATCATTCTGCATAGCAGACCTTCCTGGTATCATTGAAGGTGCAGCTGAAGGCCGCGGACTTGGTCACCGATTTCTACGTCACATCGAAAGAAACCCTGTACTCCTATTTTTGATTCCTGCAGATAGCAAAGACCACAAAAAAGAATGGGACATCCTCGTTAATGAATTGAAAGAATACAACCCCGAACTGCTGGATAAAAAATTCATCATCGCCATCAGCAAAAGCGATATGCTCGATGGTGAACTAAAAGAAGCCATCGAACAAGAATTACCTAAAAATATCCCCCATATTTTTATTTCCTCCATTGCAGGCAAAGGTCTACAAGACCTAAAAGACCTGCTTTGGAAGGAGCTGCAGTAAAAAAGGGACTAACTCAAAACTGAAATAGCCCCTTTAATATAACTGCTTGGTATCAGCCAGCTTATTGTCTCAAAAACTGGAAGACATGTATCAACACTTTCTCTTTACTTGAAACTATCACACTAAGTAGCATAAACAGACGATTGGAAAACAACGAAGAAATTTAAGCATTGGTGCAGACTACACTAGCTCCCAACTAAAACCGCCATCCTTCTCATCCTTCAACTGAATCCCTGCCTCCAACAACTGATCTCGAATTTTATCTGAGGTGGCATAATCTTTTTTAGATCGAGCATCTTTTCTAATATCCGCAATCAATTGAAGAACAGCGCCTAGTTTTTGATCATCTTGTTTCTTCTCATCTCTAAGACCAAATATATCCACCAAATAACTGTTGAACTTCTCTTTCATCAAGCGCAAAGTAGCGGTGGTTAAATCAGTCAACTTGATATGTCCGTCTTTGATAGAATTAATCACCGGCACGAGCTCAAACAATCCAGCCAATACCTTTGCAGTATTCAAATCATCATTCATGTCCTCATCCAACTCATTGAGCAACATAAAACATTTCTGTTCTAAATCTGCATCTCCTGCAGTGATGGTAACTGTCCCTTCAATATCCAATCGATTCAATTGCATAAAGCCCTCCCAGATCCTGCGTAAACCTTTTTCAGCTGCTTGCAAAGCTTCATTGCTAAAATCAAGTGTGCCTCTATAGTGCGTTTGCAAAATGAAAAACCTGACAGTCATTGGAGAATACCCTTGGGTAAGTATCTCATGCGTACCAGCAAACAATTCGCTCAATTTGATTACGTTGTTGTAACTCTTTCCCATCTTCCTGCCATTGATGGTGATCATGTTGTTGTGCAACCAATACCTGGCAGGCATTTTGTGGTTGCAAACCACACTTTGTGCAATTTCACATTCGTGGTGCGGAAATTGCAAGTCCATTCCACCACCGTGTATATCAAACTCATCGCCAAGGTATTTGGTACTCATTGCAGAACATTCAATATGCCATCCTGGGTAGCCAACGCCCCAGGGACTTTGCCAACGCATGATGTGACCAGGTGCCGCATTTTTCCATAAAGCAAAATCCATCTTGCTTCTTTTTTCGTCCTGTGCATCTAGATCACGTGTGGTTTCCAATTGGTCTTCAATTATTCTACCACTGAGTATGCCGTATTGCATCCCCTTTGCACCAAAATCTTTGTGGTACTTCTCAACATCGAAATAAACCGAGCCATTAGATACGTAAGCATATCCATCGGCTATTATTTTTTCTATCATCACAATTTGCTCAACGATATGTCCGGTTGCTGTAGGTTCAATACTCGGCTCAATATTGTTAAACTCACGCATGGCCGAATGAAAAAGATTGGTGTATTTCTGCACCAACTCCATGGGCTCCAACTTCTCTAGCGCAGCTTTGGAGGCAATTTTATCTTCACTCACCCTTCCCTCTTCTTCAAAATGCCCAGCATCAGTTATATTTCTTACATAACGCACCTGATATCCCAAATGACGCAGATAGCGATATACGATATCAAAAGTGATAAAGGGACGAGCATGGCCGAGGTGACTTTCACCACTCACAGTTGGTCCGCATACATACATGCCTACTCTCCCGGGAATTAGAGATTTGAAAGTCTCTTTCTGACGGGTAAGGGAATTGTAAAAATGCAATGAAGACATAAGTTGGTTTGTAGACACAAAGATAAAGATTGCCTACAACAACCATGCAAGAAACCCTTTCTAAAGAATGGCAATGTCGGAGACCAAGAAAAGATGGTCAGACAATTTTTTTCCTGAACGAATAAACTGCTTTGTTTGGTAGATTTCCGGATGAAAAATATAATCAATTCGCAAGGTGGGAAGACGCTGTAGAATGGAAGATGAGGAGCTCATGAAAGTGGCACCCAAGCCTGCTCCTTTTTCTAAAAATGCATCTTTTTTTTGAGACTTGATTACAGAGTAGGCATAGGAGCCAGCAATGTCGTTTAGATCGCCTGCAACCAATACTGGATGAGGAGAAAGATTAATCTCACTTACGATATAGTCTGCTTGAAGTCCGTGTACAAAAAAAGTATTTTTCATTTTAGAGACCAACTGCTTCGACTCATTTAGTTTCACGTTTTCGTTGGGTTTAATATCATCTATCGTTCTATATTCTTTTGTACCAAATGCAAAAGATTGAAGATGTATAGAAAATACCCTCAATGTATCTCCCCCATACAATACATCCGAATAAACAGGAGGTTCTGTATTGGAGCCGAAACTTTCCGGGAAAGGGACAGAATTTCCATCAATGATGGGATATTTAGAAAAGATGGCAATCCCACTGTACTGTTTGGTGCCAAAAATATCTTTGCCCGCAAATTGAAAATATTTATAACCCAGCTTGTTCTTTAAATAAGTAAAGGGGTCCAACTTACCATCATCTGGCATGGAAATAAACTCTTGCATACAGATGATGTCTGGATTGTAGCGTTGTATTTGGTCAAACACCTCTTGCCTGTGCTTCAATTTGTCTGGCTTAAAGCTGCTTTCGTCAAACGGGATAAAGTGACGCACATTCCAACTCATCACCCGCAAATCAGTTTTTGCTTTTTGCTCTTTGAAATCATCGTTCCAATTAAAGGGAAAATGGACTACTACAGATCGATATCCTGCAATGAGCACAAAAAATGAAAGTAAGGCCCACCATTTTCGTACAAAGAGCCAAAAAACTAAAAGGAACAAAAGACAAAAGAAAAAGTAAGGGAAAAAGAGTCCTAAAAAACCAGTAAACCAAAACTCCTTTGGATGTAGATAAGACGCATAGCTGGTAACCAAGAACGCAATGGACATCAACACATTGATGAACATCAATAAAGACAACACAATTGATTTTAAAAACTTGGTCATCAGAGGCCTTCTTTACTTGCCTTTTTCAAAATATTTTTTTCGTCTTCAGTCAAGTTTTCGTACCCTTTCTGGTTGATCTTATCTAAAATCATATCAATTCTTTCCTGGGTTACTCCATGCTTCTTTACAATGGCTTTTGTTTTTCCCTGCTGGTAAAATGAAGTAGTTCTAATGGAGGCCGTCCCGTTTTTTTTAGGTGTAAACGCATTGGCTACTGCACTAAAAAAATCATTCATCCATCTTCCACCATCATTACCACGAACCAACAATTTAATGAAGACAAAACCAGATAAAGCAGCTGCTAGGTGAGGAACAAACAGTAAAGGTGATGAAGCCAAGGCCACTCCGTTTAATACAACATAAATAGCCGTGATGATCCAAAGCGGAATTCCTCCTCCCAACATAGGAAAGAACTTATAGGAGGGTGATAATGTTGTAGCTGCAATTGCCAAGGCAAGAATTCCTGCAGCTGGCCCATTAAAAAATAACCTACTTGTATTATTTGGGAAAGCTATTTGTGAAGTGATAAAAAAAGCGAGTCCCGCAAAAAAAGCACCATAAACATAAATGGGAATAACCTTATCACTACCCACAAGGTCTTGTACCAGGTACCCAAAAGTCCACAACCAAATCAAATTACTAATCGCCACAATGGTTTTCAACTCTGAAAACTGCATGGTGATGATGGTCCAAGGCCTACTGAGTAATTTCATTGGATCTGCTGGAAGTATAAACCAATGATAGATATTTCTATTAAAAGCTTCGGGTTGAAGTTCTGAAAACGTGTACACACTTTTGATGAAATTCAACAAAATAAAAAAGAGTACCTGGAGAATAATCAACATCACCAATGGATTTCCCGTATTCCAAATGGTTGACCTGCCTGAACTTCTATAATCTATGTAAGCCATGCTGTTTTGTTCTAATAAAAATGTTTTCTGTTCTTTCTGTTCCAAATTAGCACAATAATAATTCCTACGGCAGCTCCTCCCAAATGTGCGAAATGCGCAATACCTGTAGATTCACTTGAAAGCCCCCCTAGCACATCCAATACTGCCAAACCAAGTAAAGCCCATTTGGCCTTGATTGGAAAAGGAATAGGTAAAATAATCATTTGACTATTGGGAAAGGTGTAAGCGTATGCAGCAAAAATTCCCATCACTGCGCCTGAGGCACCGAGTGTGGGTACATTGACCAACATATACAATTGATCTATGCTAATTTGACCAAGTGAATACATGGTATTGTACTGAGAGATATCGTAAGTCAATGCCAAAGCCTGTGTAATACCCGCTCCTAGTCCACATACAATATAAAACGCAAGAAATCTTGCTGGTCCCCATAAATTCTCCAACGTTGAACCAAACATCCAGAGCGCAAACATATTGAAGAGGATATGGAAAAAAGATTCAGAGGAATGCAGAAACATATAGGTGATGAACTGCCAGAAATGGTAGTAGGTAGAACTAAAATGATGCAATGCAAAAAGATCTTCAATTGAAATCAAATCTTTACCTACAGTAATTTGTGCCAGCCAAACCAATGCATTGATGATGATTAGGTTTTTAATCACTAGGGGTAATACCTGAAAACGCCCCGGTCTTATATCTGATTGCATATTGTAATTTGAAATACAAAATTAACGAAAGCACTCAATCTTTCCGCAGCTTCAATTGTACTATGTTTTCAATATGGTGGGTATGGGGGAACATGTCGACTGGCCTGATGGCTGTTACATCGTATTTGACTGAAAGCAACTGCAAATCTCTTGCTTGCGTTGCTGGATTACAGCTCACATACACCACCAAAGGGGCCTCCATTTGCAAAAGCTGTTCTACCAACTTGGCATGCATCCCCACTCTTGGTGGATCAGTAATTATTACATCTGGCCTGCCATGTGTTGCAAAAAATGCATCATTACAAATTTCAGCTGCATCTCCTGCAAAAAAAGCTGCATTGTCGATGGAATTGAGGGCTGCATTTTCTTTTGCATCATCAATCGCCTCAGAAATGGCCTCTACGCCAATTACTTTTTTTGCAAGATCACTCACAAAAATGCCAATACTGCCAGTCCCGCAATACAAATCATATACCACCTGCGAGCCATCCAATTCAGCAAAGTCTTTGGTAATGGAATACAGCAATTCAGCCTGTTTACTATTGGTCTGAAAAAAAGATTTTGGTCCAATTTTAAACTTCAATTCACCCAATTGCTCAATTACAAATTCATTACCATGATAACAAATTGGCGTTTGGTCGTTCAAACTATCGTTAAACTTGGTATTGACCGTATAATACAGAGAAGTAATTGAAGGAAATTCAATTTTTACGAACTCCATAAGGTCTTTTCGGGCTTTCGAATCATCTTCACCAAATACAAGGTTAACCATTAGGTCTTCAGTGGAACATAGCCTGACCAAAAGATTTCTCAACAAGCCCACATGATTTCGAATATCGTAAAAACTATATCCTTTTTCCAAAGCATAGGTCCTTATTTTATTACGAATTGAATTGCTGGGATCCGCCTGTAAATAACAGGTTTCAATGTCGATTACCTTGTCAAATGCACCAGGCACATGGAATCCCAAAGCAGGGATTGAAGGCAATCCACGCGGACCATCCTCAGGCATGGGTATTGCCCTCATTTCTTCTTCCGTATAATATTTTTTAGCGCTAAATGTAAACTCAAGTTTATTTCTATAATGGGTTGTTTCACTCGCGCCAGCAATGGCTTGGATTTCAGGAAGATCAATCTTACCAATTCGCTTCATTTGTTGCACCACTTCCTCTTGCTTGTATTCTAGCTGTTTAGCATAAGGCAACATTTGCCACTTGCACCCTCCACAAACACCAAAATGAGCGCAAAAAGGTGCTACCCTCTCTTTTGAAAATTCTACAATTCTTATTGCTTTTCCTTCGGCCCAATCTTTTTTGTTTTTGCTCAACCGCACATCTACAACATCACCAGGTACTGCTCCTTCTATAAAAACGACTTTACCATCCAATTTGGCGATGGATTTACCTCCTGCCGCGTAAGCAACAACTGCTACTTGTTCTAAAACCACATTCCGCTTCTTTCCCATATTTCACTTTAATTTATAAAGTTATTGAATAATTTTACCCAAACTCCGAAAATGCGCATTCTAGCTGGATTCTTATTGATAGCCTTTTCTGTTCTAAAAGTACAATCTCAAAATGCCTATGAGATTACCGCAAACATAAAACCATATACAAACGGACATCTTTACCTTGCCTATCATTTTGGCAACAAACAATACTTACTGGATTCAGCAAAAATTGGTGAGAATGGCAATGCCGTTTTCACAGGTACAAAGAATTTACAAGGTGGGGTGTATATGATTGTCTATCCAGAAAAAAACAGCTGGGTAGAATGCATAATCGACAAACAACAAAAATTTACCCTCACTACAGATACCAGCAATGCTATACTGAATATGCAGTTTGAAGGCTCAAGCGACAATGTTCTTTTTAGCACCTATCAAAAAAAATCACTAGAAATTGGAAAACAAATTGCAGGATTAAGAGTAACGGCAAGTCAGGCTACAGTGCCATCCAACGCAGAAGATATCAACAGCAAGATAAGAGGCCTAAACCTTGAAATGCTTCAATACAGAAATGAATTTCAGAAAGAACATCCAACACATTTATTGTCTTCGATTTTTAATTTGTTGAAGGACCCAGAAATTCCACCAGCAGCCAAACACCCGGGCGGCAAATACGATAGTGTCTATGCTTATCATTATTTTAAATCGCATTACTGGGATGGCATCAGTTTTACAGATGAAAGACTGATGAGAACACCAGTACTACAACAGCGACTAGACCGGTATTTCAATAACATTCTGCCTCAGATGAGCGACTCGCTCATTGTGTATGCTGATCAAATTTTAAAAGCATCGAAGCCCAATGAAGAGATGTTCAAATATTTTCTTTCTAGCTTAACGGATAAATATGTGAATCCGCAATACATGGGACAAGACGCTGTCTTTGTGCACCTGTTTGAAAAATACTACCTAACCGGAGCTGCTGATTCCTGGATGAGTGAAGCCTATAAAAAATATGTATTTGATCGTGGCTACTCCATGATGGCCAACGTAATTGGCAAAAGAGCTGCTGAATTACCCATGATAGACACCTTGGGAAAAAACTTCTCCCTCTATGCTGTACAGGCACCCTTTACTGTATTGTGCTTTTGGGATCCTACCTGCGGACATTGTCAGGAGGAAATACCTAAAGTAGATTCCATATTTCAGAACAAATGGAAAAAAGCAGGTGTAAAATTAATTGGCATCATGACAGACGGTGGTAAAGACAAATGGTTGAAGTTTATCAAGGAAAATAAATTAATTGACTGGGTACACATTTACCAAACCGATGAAACCAAAGAGAAAATACAAAAATCGGGTCAACCTGGCTACCGTCAGCTCTATGATGTTTATCAAACGCCCATGATGTATTTACTTGACAAAGACAAAAACATCGCTGCAAAAAAACTAACCTTTCTTCAAATGGATGACTATATGGATTTTAGAAAAAAGAGCGGTAATTAGCCATGAGAAAAAACAACATTTTAATTTTGGCAATGCTGATGTTGGCTGCACACCACAGCAATGGACAGGTTTTGTTTACCTATGGCAAACATCCAGTAACCGTTGCAGCATTTAAGCAATCCTTTGAGAAAAACAATCCAGACTCAACCAAGAGCAAATCTGCTGTTCAAGATTACCTCAATCTTTACATCAACTTTAAATTGAAGGTGAAAGCAGCCTATGACCTTAAGATGGATACCCTCCCCAACCAAATGGCAGATAGATTGGCTTTCGAGGAACAAATCAAACCAATTCATATGCTGGATCCAGCAACACTGAATGACCTAATTAATGAGGCAATAGAACACAGCAAAGAAGCTATTGAAGTGAGTCATATTTTTATCTCCTTCAAACAGTCTTTTCAAGAATCAAGCAATGAATCTGAAGTTGTTTCTGCTGAAGAAAAAGAACTCGCCTACAGAAAATTAAAAGAGCTAAAACAAAGATTGGCAATTGGTGAAGCATTTGAAAATGTAGCTGTCGAATTATCCAGCGACAGGGAAGTGAAACAAAACAAAGGTCATCTTGGATTCATCAAAGCATTTACCCTACCTTATCCATTTGAGAAAATTGCCTACGCCTTAAAAGACGGTGAGGTTTCAGAAGCGATAGAAAGTAATGCAGGATTACATGTATTTAAAAAATTGCGTAGCAAAAAAGTAGAGGGTAAAACAACCGTTTCACAGATTCTAATCACCGTCCCAGAGAACGCCAATGCAAATGAGGTGACTGAAAGGGGTTTATTCGCAGATACTATTTACCAAAAGGCAATGAGTGGCGTTAATTTTGATTCGCTTGTAAACATGTATTCAGAAGACAGAAGTTCCAATACCATGGGTGGAGTGGTTGCAAATGCTGAAGCAGGCGATTACGACCCAAATTTTGAAGAGCGTATGAACGCGCTCAAACAAGATGGAGAAATATCTCCAGTGTTTAAAACTGCATATGGATTCCACATACTTAAAAGAATAAAGAAAGACAGCTTGAACACAAATGCCGATCAATGGAAGTCGGACATCAAAGAATTGACGATTCAAGATAGCAGAACAGAAATAGCAAAAGAAGCATTTATTCAAAAGTCGATAGGCAAGAATGGATTGTCAAAAGATGAGAAAAACAAAGAATTGTATATCGCTAAACGATTGCAAGATTTTAGTCCAGATTTTAAAAATCAAACAAGCGAATTCAAAGATGGAAATCTTTTGTTTGACATCATGGATAAAAAAATCTGGAGTAAAGCCTCAAGTGATCTGGTTGCCATAAAATCTTTTCATGCAGCGAGAAAACAAAATTACCAATGGAAAAATTCAGTCACGGCCTTCACCATTACTACGCAAAGCCAAGCATATGCATCAGTAATCAAAGAGGCACTACAACAAAATACATCCATAGAAAATCTAAGAAAACAATACAGCGAAATTTCATTCACTGATAGCGCCAGACAAGAAGCCGGTTCATTGTTGGGAGTAGGTATTGCCAATGCAAAACAAGGATTCATATCAGAAATATATACCAATGAATCAGACGGCACTGTTTCGTTTGTGTACATTCAGAAAGTCCACCCAGACCCAACGACAATGAGTTTTGAAGAAGCCAGAATAAGTGTAATTAATGATTACCAAACAAAATTGGAGGAGGCCTGGATAATGGAATTAAAAAGGAAGTATCCAGTCACCATTAACCAAGCTGAATTAAAAAAAGCGTTATCAGCACTCGACTAAAACACCTGCTTTACTGCGTTGTAAATAATTTTAGGCTTACCCAACGTGTAGTAATGCAATACAGGTACACCCGCTTTTTTGAGCTCTTTTGATTGATGAAC
>CAMDFC010000043.1 GCA_945897185.1 Chitinophaga pinensis
TAAATCAAATTCAACATCTTCTGTGAAGCCTTAATTGCTGCAACAGTCTGATCACTATCCAACCCCCTTGTTCTAAACTCCCGGCCTTTATAATCCCATGTAATAATGGTTTCACAAAGGGCATCACTCTTACCTCCCGGTGGAATTCGAACGGTATAGTCGGTCAACACTGCAAGTGATAATTTTTTCTTTTTATAGATTGCCCTTAATGCATTCATAAAGGCATCGTATTGTCCATCACCTTGTGCAAATTCTTGAAATACTTCCCCATCAATACTAATGTGTAAAGTCACAGAGGGCTTAAGGTCTTTAGAATGCGTGAGCACATAATTGAGCACTTTCACTTTATCATTAATGGTATTGCTATCCAACACATCTGATAAAATATAGGGAAGATCGCTTTGTGTTACTACTTCTTTTTTATCCCCCAACTCAATGATTCTTAGTGTCACTTTTTTAAGCTCCGCATCTGTTAGTTCAATTCCTAATTGTGCCAGGTTGTTCGCAATATTTGATTTACCACTTGTTTTACCCAATGCATATTTACGCTGCCTGTCAAATCGCTCTGGCATAAGGTCATTGTGATACAGGTTGTTTTTTTTATCGCCATCAGCATGTATACCAGCTGTTTGCGTAAATACATTTTCACCAACTACAGGCTTATTGTCTGGAATACGAAATCCAGTAAATGTTTCAACCAACCTGCTCACTTGGTACAAAGACTTTTCTACAATACCCGTTTTTACCTGTGGTAAAAAATCGTGCAATACCGCTACAGCACTTGCTAGCGGCGCGTTTCCTGCACGTTCTCCCATTCCGTTTACGGTAAGGTGAATGCCATGTACTCCTGCTTTCACTGCCTCTAAAACATTAGCTGTACCCAAATCGTAATCATTGTGCCCATGAAAATCAAAATGTGATTTAGGATATCTCTCAATAATTTGTTTCAAAAACTGGCTCACTTCATTTGGTGCTAAAATACCGAGCGTGTCAGGCAGCATGATTCTTTTTACTGGCTGTGTTACAATGAAATCTAAATATTGAAACACGTAATCTGGAGAATTGCGCATGCCGTTACTCCAATCTTCCAAGTACACGTTGGTCTCTATCCCTTTCTTTTGGGCCAATGCAATCGCCTTTGCAATTTCTGCAAAATGTTGCTCAGGCGTTTTTTTCAATTGGTGGGTAAGGTGATTCAAAGACCCTTTGGTAAGCAGGTTCATCACCTTGGCACCCGCTTTGTAAATCCAGTCTATAGAAACAGTGCCATCCACGAAAGTGAGCACCTCTACTTTCTTCAAGAAACCTTTCGACTTGGCCCAACGTGTAATTTTTTTTACTGCTTCAAACTCCCCCTCAGATACACGTGCTGATGCAATTTCAATTCTGTCCACCTTCACTTCCGTAAGCAAAATTTGTGCAATCGTCAGTTTTTCAGCCGCAGAAAAAGAAATCCCACTGGTTTGCTCACCATCCCTAAGGGTGGTGTCCATAATTTCTATGTAGCGGGTTGTTTTGGGCATGGTGTTTGCGCTAAGCGTATTTATTAATAGCGACTTTTTTGCGCGAAGTCCATGATCTCTGATTTCATGGCTTGCAAATAATCAATATCATCAAACCCATTAATCAGGTTGTGTTTCTTATAGCCATTGATGTCAAAAAATTCATACTCGCCAGTAGACACAATAGTCACTTTTTGTTCTGGCAAATCGACTTCCACTAAAGCATTAGGATAAGCTTCGATGGCTTGAAAAATTTTATTTAGAAAAGCATCCGACACTTGAACAGGAAGAATGCCTATGTTCATTGAATTGTTCTTGAAAATATCTGCAAAGAAACTAGAGATGACAGAACGAAATCCATAATCGTAAATCGCCCAAGCAGCATGCTCACGAGAGCTTCCACTTCCAAAATTTTTTCCGCCCACTAGAATTTCACCACTGTAGATGGAGTTGTTCAATACAAAGTCCTGTTTGGGACTACCATCATTATTGTAGCGCCAGTCGCGGAACAAATTATCACCAAACCCTTCTCTCTTCGTTGCTTTTAAAAAACGTGCAGGAATAATTTGATCCGTATCCACGTTTTCCATTGGTAAAGGGACTGCCGTACTTTTTAAAACTGTAAACTTATCGTATGCCATTTTTTTACTTTATGTAATCAATGTTCTTGGATCTGTTACTTTTCCGGTTACAGCCGCTGCAGCTGCTACAAGTGGACTAGCCAATAATGTTCTGGCACCAGGACCCTGACGACCTTCAAAATTTCTATTGGAAGTACTTACTGCATATTTACCAGCTGGAATTTTATCATCATTCATCGCCAAACATGCAGAACATCCTGGCTGACGCAACTCAAAACCAGCCTCAACCAAAATATCATAAATACCTTCTTCTCTAATTTGCTTTTCAACCAGGTGAGAACCCGGCACAATCCATGCAGTTACATTATCTGCTTTCTTCCTTCCTTTCACAATAGATGCGAATGCCCTGAAGTCTTCAATTCTTCCATTGGTACAACTTCCAATAAACACATAATCAATAGGCTTACCCAACATTCCCTCTTTTTCAGCAAAACCCATGTACTGTAATGATTTTGCAAAACTTGCTTTACCAGCATGAATATCTTCAGCAGATGGAATCAATTCAGATATACCTATTCCCATTCCAGGATTGGTTCCATAAGTAATCATCGGCTCTATATCGGCTGCATCATAATAATACTCCTGGTCAAATACAACCCCTTCATCTGTTTTCAATGTTTTCCAATAGACCAAGGCTTCATCCCAAGCTTCACCTTTGGGTGCCTTTTCCCTACCCTTGATATAATTAAAAGTAGTTTCATCCGGAGCAACCATTCCACCGCGTGCACCCATCTCAATACTCATGTTGCAAACGGTCATTCTTCCCTCCATGCTCATGTTCTCAAAAACAGAACCGGCAAACTCAACAAAATATCCAGTTGCTCCTGCAGCAGTCAGTTTTGAAATAATATACAGCACCACATCTTTGGCAGTAACACCCTTACTCATAACCCCATTTACATTGATGCGCATTTTCTTGGGCTTGGGCTGCATGATGCACTGTGAAGACAATACCATCTCCACTTCAGATGTGCCAATACCAAATGCAATACATCCGAAAGCGCCATGGGTTGATGTATGTGAATCTCCACAAACAATGGTCATGCCAGGAAGGGTTATTCCGTTCTCCGGACCAACCACATGCACAATTCCATTCTTTGGGTTATTCAAACCCCAATGGGAAATACCATATTGATGCGAATTTTGTTCCAAGGCTTTGAGCTGGTTGGCAGATAAAGGATCTTCTACCGGAAGATGCTGGTTGATGGTAGGTGTATTGTGGTCTGCTGTTGCAAAGGTCTTGTCGGGATAAATTACCCCTAGGTTCCTGCTTTTAAGTCCAAGGAAAGCAACCGGACTCGTTACTTCATGGATGAAATGACGGTCGATTAAGAATATATCCGGACCATCTGGGATGCTTCTAACCACATGCGCATCCCATACTTTATCAAAAAGACTTGAAGGTTTACTGCTCATTTATCAAAATATTTGAGAATAGATTGAATGATTTCAATCGGAAACGCTAATTTCCGAAAAAAATATCATTTTTCAAGCCTTTAAATGGCTTATTTAACGCCTATATGGCTCAAAAGCACGCATTAAAATAATTGGTAGCGTATCCTACCAATCAAAGCCATTTTTTTCTTCGGAACCAGAAATAGATAAGGAGAAACACCAAGACCATAAAACCAATCACCATGGGATAGCCATATTTCCATCCCAACTCTGGCATAAAATCAAAATTCATTCCATAAATCCCAACTATAAACGTCAATGGCAAAAAATAGGCGGAGAAAACAGTGAGGATTTTCATCACCTCATTGGTCTTGTTGGCACTGATGGACATATACATGGAAACAAGGTTCAACGCATCTTCCGTCATTTGATCATAAAGCAATTGCAGTTTGATCTGACTGTCTCGTATGTCTTGCATTTCGCTCGACTTTTTTTGTCGGTGTTGTACAGCACTCACCACCTCACCCGTAAGCAACAGCAACTTCTTACACAACCCCGCCCTCCGTTTCAACAGGTAAAGATTTTCTATAGAACCGGCTGATTTTTTTCTGATGAAGAGTCGCGTTTCTGTCTCGTCTATTTGTGTATTCAACTCATTAGCAAATCGAGAAAAGCTCTGTTGAACACGCGCTACAATTTTTAACAAGAAACCAGGGATCGAAATAATCTTTCCCGCATCAATCAATTGTTTGCAAAGCGGAAAAATATCCGGATGTGGCACCCTATGAATAGTAACAATCGTATCCCCATCAAAAAAAATAGCAATCTTGGTGGTAAGCATATGAATCGTAGCCCCCTTTTCCTTCTCATCCAATACTTTACGCAAGATGATAAAATTGAAAGGGTCACCCTCCTCAAACTTAGGAAGATGATCAGGCTCTAAACAATCGTGGAGATTATGGTGGTTGAGTGCATATTTTTCACCGACTGCTGTCAAATCCTCCAATGTTGGATTCGTAATATCGATCCAAGTAAATTCTTTATTGGGTGATATTAATTCAGTAAGAATCAAAGAAATAAGTGTTTGTTTGTGTTATTCAAAGAAACCAAAAGTGTTTCATTACTCTAATGTAGGAAATTAGAGTACGCGTAATGCAACCACTAATACAAAACTTTTTAATCTACTAAATAACAACCAAGCTATTGCTTCCACCAAATAAATTGGGAACTTGACTATCTGCTTCTGGATCGTTTGCCCAATTCTGACTGTCAATACGGTATTTGAACTCGTGTTTAGAATCTTTGGGAAGATTTACTTCGGCATTGAAAGACCCATCTTTCTTTTTGCTCATGATAACAGAGTTCTCCCAATCGCTGTTCAAGCCAAGAATTTCCACTGATTCAGCCAATTCGGGCTTGAAACTGAACTTCACTTTGCAATAATCCTTTGTTTTATAATAAGTTTTCTGAAGCATAATTGACGTATTTAGTACACATTAATACAATTTCCAGTCAAAGGTAACATGAAACCAATTGATATCATCTCCTTAATGGGTTAAGATTTAAGGATAATAAGGAAACATAGTTTTCACCTCTTTTTATCCTTTCCCTTTTTCCTACAATTTCATGTAAATTGAAGGATGAACAAAAGATCCTTTATTAAAAATGCCGCCTTCACCGGCATCGGTGCAACAGTAGGAATGGATGCACTTGCAGCATTGTTTGAATCCAAACTTGGTGTATCTGGAGAGGTCCTGGCAAGCGATGAACAATTCTGGAAAACAATCAGAAAACAATACCTACTTAAACCAGATTACATTAATCTTGAAAATGGATACTACAATTTCGTTCCACAACCACTTTTAGAAAAATTCATTGCGCATGTTAAAGAAGTGAATTACCAAGGTTCTTTTTATATGCGGAATTATGCCGTTGAAAATAAAAAAAGAGTCACAAGCAAACTCGCAGCATTGATGGGATGTTCGGCAGAAGAAATAGCCATCACCAGAAATACCACTGAATCATTAGACATTGTAATTGCTGGTAAGCATTGGGAAAAAGGCGATGAAACCATCATGGCAGAACAAGACTATGGATCAATCATTGAAATGCTCAAACATGTTGGCAGTCGATATGGCGTTATAAATAAAATGGTCTCTGTGCCTAATCATCCAAAATCAGATGAAGAAATTGTAGCCTTATACGAAAATGCCATTACGCCAAAAACAAAATTGATTTTGGTTTCGCATATTATCAATATAACCGGACAAATACTTCCCATCCGAAAGATATGTGATATGGCTCATGCAAAAGGAGTAGAGGTTTGTGTTGATGGTGCGCATGCAGTCGCGCATTTCAAATTCAATATCACTGATTTGAATTGTGATTATTATGGCGCATCCTTACATAAATGGTTAAGCACTCCTTTAGGGGCCGGTTTACTTTATGTGAAGAAAGAAAAAATGCCGGGTATTGAACCCTTAATTGTTGGATGGGAAAAAGAACCATATAAAATACTCAGGATCAGTCACACCGGCACCCACCCCTCTCACACTGATCTCACAATTGAAGATTCAATCGACTACTACAACATGATTGGTGCTGAAAGAAAGGAAAGTCGTTTACGTTTTATTCAAGAATACTGGACTTCCAAAGTAAGAACTGTGCCGCGCATCATCATCAATACACCCGTTGAAAGCCACAGGGCATGCGGTATTGCGAATGTTGGTATTGAAGGCATCAAACCAGGAGAACTTGCAAAACGTTTATTGGATGAACATCGTGTATATACAGTTGCCATCGATGGACCTAATGTATTTGGCTGTAGAATTACACCCAATGTGTATACTACAACCGATGAATTAGATCAATTTGTAAAAGCATTAAAAACATTGGCTTCCTAAGATGAGTGATGCAAAAACAATCTGCAAAGAACTCCGCTCATTTGCTACAAAAGAAAAAGCAGCATTTCTTCCTCGATTTTTTAAAACCGGCAAAGGTGAATATGGTGAAGGTGATTGCTTTCATGGTATAGTAGTACCCGATCAAAGGAAGGTTGCTAATAAACATGCCCCATCTACCTCTAAAGAAACCATTGTAGAATTATTACATTCTCCATTTCATGAAGAGCGACTTACTGGTGTTTTTATTTTGTGTAACAAGTTCAACGAAGCAAGAAAATCTGGTAAAGAAAAAGAATGGTATACCCTCTATTTAAAAATGGCTGAACGCATAAACAATTGGGACTTAGTTGATGCATCTGCTCATATTATAGTAGGGCAATACCTGGAAGATAAAGATCGAGCCATTTTGTATAAACTAGCAAAAGAAAATTCACTTTGGAAAAACAGAATTGCTGTAGTAGCCACTTGGCATTTCATTAGAAAAAATAGTGACCTCAAAGACATCCTTCAACTCAGTGAAATCATGCTTACGCACAAACATGATCTCATGCACAAAGCCACAGGTTGGATGTTGCGCGAAGGCTGGAAAAAAGACACAAAGCAAATCGAAAAATTCCTAGATAAATTCGCTACTCAAATGCCCCGCACCATGTTGCGTTACGCCATTGAAAAAATGGAAGAGACAAAAAGAAAGGGTTACCTGAATCTCAGATAACCCCCCTCACCCAAAACTAGTGCACTTGCAACTATCTAATTCTATCAGTTGCCACGGACGGAGTCGAACCGCCATTGAAGGTTTTGTGGACCTCTGCCTATCCCCTCGGCCACGTGACCTTTTATTAGTCCACCAAATTTATAGACTTTTATATTACCAACAAAATTTATTGTAAAAAAACGGGACATTTTATTGTCCCCCCTTAAGAATATGCTCATCTATAGTTATTGTAAGATTTTAGCCAGTGCTGAAGGGATAAATTCTGCGGGGTTGGCAATTGCGAATTGTTTTGAAGGCGCAAAATCTACCAAAGCAACAAGACGGTCTACACCCATGGCATTTAAATCCTTGTGTGGAAGAGGTGTTTCGCCACAGATGGCATATACTTTGGTACCGTGTTTTCTGGATAAATCAACCAGTTTACCTACTACTTTACCATAAAAACTGGATTCATCTACGCTTCCCTCTCCAGTAAGAAGCACATCCGCATCGGCAATAACTTTTTCCAATTGGATAGACTCAATCAAGTATTCAATTCCTGAAACCAACCTTGCTCCTAAAAAAATATCACATCCACCGCCCAAACCACCAGCAGCCCCTGCACCTGGCTCTTGTGCAACAGACCTTCCTATGTATTTAATAAACACATCATCGAGGTGCTTTAACCCTGCTTCCAGCATTTCAATTTGTTCTGGAGTTGCCCCTTTCTGTTTTCCAAATACCTGAGCTGCTCCATCAGGTCCAAAAAAAGGACTCTTCACATCACAGGCAACTGTAAATTGAATGTGTTCCAACAAATCGACTTCTGGAAATACCAACTCATTAATTGAAGTGAGACTTTCCCCACAAGGATCTACAGGATCTCCGTTTTTGTCTAGGAACATGTAACCCAGAGCATCTGCCATTCCAATTCCGCCATCATTTGTTGCACTGCCGCCAATACCCAAAAGAACATGTTGTGCACCGCGAACAATAGCATCACGTATCATTAAACCTGTGCCATAGGTGGATGCGCGCATGGGATTGAATTCCGATTCATTCAACAAAGCCAAACCACTGGCAGCAGCCATTTCAATAAATGCAGTCTGGGTGGAAGGCGCATATTGGTATTGTGCAACGATTGGTCTTCCTAATGGATCTACAGTTTGTGTGGATACTGTATTCGTTTGAAAATAATGCTGTATGATTTGAGAAAAACCATCGCCACCGTCAGACAATGGAAAAGCATTTACTTCAGCATCGGGATGTAATGAAAAGATCTCCTTTTGCAACAAAGTGCACAAGGAGATCGAATCAATGCTTCCTTTAAACTTATCGGGAGCTAAAACTATTTTCATCCTAATTTGGGATATACTGCATTAACACCTAATTCTTCTTCAATACGAATCAACTGATTGTATTTTGCCAAACGATCTGTTCTTGATGCAGAACCTGTTTTTATTTGTCCGCAATTCAACGCCACAGCAAGATCCGCAATGGTAGTGTCTTCTGTCTCTCCACTACGGTGACTCATAATAGATGTGTATCCATTGGTCTGCGCTAACCTCACTGCATTGATGGTTTCAGTTACTGTACCAATTTGGTTCACCTTTACCAAAATACTGTTGGCAATTCCTCTATCGATACCTTCTTGCAAACGCAATACATTGGTTACAAAAAGATCGTCACCTACAAGCTGACATCTATTTCCAACTGACTCAGTTAGTTTTTTCCAGCCATCCCAATCGTCTTCTGCCATACCATCTTCAATAGATACAATTGGATATTTATCAACCCACTCCGTCCAATAGGCTACCAACTCGTCTGAGCTGATTACTTTTCCTGAACTCTTGTAAAACTTATAGGTGTTATCCGCCTCATTGTACATTTCTGTACTTGCCGCATCCATAGCGATATTGATCTGAGATCCTGTCTTGTAACCAGCAGCTTCAATAGCCTCAAGCACTGTTTCAATTGCCTCTTCGTTGCTTTGGATATCTGGTGCAAAACCACCTTCATCACCTACATTGGTGCTGTATCCTTTTTTCTTCAATACGGTTTTCAATGCATGGAAGATTTCAACTCCCCAACGCAATCCTTCACTAAAAGATGTAGCACCTGTTGGTACAACCATGAATTCTTGAAAATCTATTTTATTGTCGGCATGCGCACCTCCATTAAGGATATTCATCAACGGCACTGGTAAAGTGACTGCATTTACACCACCCAGGTACCTGTATAAACTCAGGTTACTCTCTTGAGCAGCTGCTTTTGCTACTGCCATAGAAACAGCTAAAGTAGCGTTGGCACCAAGCTTCGCTTTGTTTGGTGTGCCATCTATTTCAATCAACATTCTATCTATCAACGCCTGCTCTGTTGCAGGTACACCTATCAATTTATTTGTAATAATGCTGTTGATATTATCCACAGCTTTCAAAACACCTCTGCCAACATACAAGTTTTTGTCACCATCACGTAGTTCCACTGCTTCGTGTCTTCCGGTGGATGCACCTGATGGCACAGCTGCTCTACCCAAAAATCCGTTCTGTGTAATTACATCTACTTCTACGGTTGGATTTCCCCTGCTATCCAGGATTTGTCTTGCATGAATGTTGGCAATAAAACTCATAATTGTTGGTTTGTTGGTTGTATAATGTTTGGCAGGAAATCAATTTGTTGTACCAGTAAGCGCCCTAAAAACTTGTTCGAGGCTATTGGCTTGCGGTTGCAAAGAAACGATATTCAAATTATCTGGCAAAGGAGATTCCAATAATTCCTGAAGACCTGCATCAGCCACAATCTTCCCTTTATTGATAATGATCACCCTACTGCATATGGCTTCCACTTCTTGCAGAATATGCGTTGAAAATAAAATGGTCTTTTGTTTTCCTAAGGCTTTGATTACTTCTCTAATTTCAATGATTTGGTTGGGATCTAACCCCGTTGTAGGCTCATCTAAAATCAACACCTCAGGATCATGGATCAAAGCTGCTGCCAAACCTACCCTTTGCTTATATCCTTTAGACAATTGCTCAATCAATTTATCCGCCTCTGGCGTTAAACCAGTTAATGCAATTACCTCCTCTACTCTTATTTTGGAAGAGGTAATTTGGTGTAAGCCCGCAACAAAATCCAAATACTCACGCACATACATATCTTGGTAAAGTGGATTAAGCTCTGGCAAATACCCTATTTTTTTCTTGGTAGCAAGCGCCTCACCTTCAACAGGCAATCCGCAGACTTCTATTTTACCGCCATCTGGAACCAAATAACCAGTAATCATTTTCATGGTGGTGGATTTTCCAGCACCATTTGGACCAAGAAATCCAACGATCTCTCCTTGCTTTACTTCAAAGCTAATGGTGTCGACTGCCTTCTGCGTGCCGTAAACTTTTAGTATTTGATCAACCTTGATTGACATATTTTTTTCTTAATCTTCTACCTCTTTGCTAGACACCGGAAGTTGTTCGTAAGCGCCTTTCCAAGCAAGCCATCCAAAAATGACCAGCCCTATAGCAATGGGTAAAAAGATGATGGCAAATATACTCCATTGAATAATGGTATCGGTTGTGGGCTTGGCATTGATTTGCTCAACAGTCGTTTTTAACAAAATGCTATAGCTTGCAATTGCTAAAAAGATCCAAACCAAACCAAGGTATTTTTTTATACTATTCATACTTTTTTAATCATTCACATTAGGATCAATGCGGTTTGTTAAATAAATAACACCTATCAAAAGTGATACAGCTGCTATAGCAATCGGATACCATAAACCCACCAACACATCATTGGTGTAAATCGTACCCAGCAATACCGCAATGAAAGGAGTCATCCCACCAAAAACACCATTGCCCAAGTGATAAGGAAGACTCATGGATGTGTACCTTATTTTGGTTGGAAAAATTTCTACTAAAAAAGCAGCAATCGGTCCGTATACCATGGTCACAAAAACAATCTGCACAAAAATTAATGCAACCAACGACCAATAAATATCATCGGGTACTAGACGTGCTGATTTCACCTGGGTCTGTATTTTTTCAACACCACTGTTAAATAAGGTATCGGTACTCGTCTTTTTCTCAGTAATCCCATTTTGATAAAAATGATAGGTTGTTGTGGATTGTAGACTGTACGCTTTCCCCCCCATGGGTGAAATAACCCGTTCTATTTTTGTCTTACTGTCATCCATCACAACGGTTTCGATCTTGGTCAAATCCAACATCATACGGTAGATTGGTCTATAGGAGACTACAGCCAAAAGCAATCCCCCCATAATTATCCATTTTCTGCCCACCTTGTCACTCCAGTTTCCAAAGAAAACAAACAAAGGCGTAGCAAAAACAATGGCCCAGATTAAAATGGTCCTGGTCTGTTCAAAATCCACCTTACACACATTCTCTAAGAATGTCTGCGCATAAAATTGGCCGGTATACCAAACAACACCCTGACCCATTGTTGCTCCAAACAAAGCCAAAAGCACCATTTTCAAATTAGAGCGCTTCATTAAACTCTCCTTAATCGGATTTGTGGAAGTCTTGCCTTCTGCTTTGAGTTTTGAAAACAAAGGCGATTCCTGCATTTTTAAACGGATATAAATACTCATCCCTACCAACACAATAGAAAGCCAAAACGGAATTCTCCAGCCCCAAGATTCAAAAGCGCGAATAGATGCGGCCTCATCCTCAGCTAGACTTTTCCTGGTAATCAAAATCACACCCAGCGAAAGCAACAATCCCAAGGTTGCTGTAGTTTGTATCCAACTTGTATAGAAGCCTCTTCTATTCGGTGGTGAATACTCCGCTACATAGGTAGCTGCACCTCCGTATTCGCCACCCAATGCCAACCCTTGAATCAAGCGCAATAGCAATACCAATAAGGGTGCGGCAAAACCAATGGTTTCATAGCCTGGCACCAAGCCAATGGCAAATGTTGAACCGCCCATGAGCACGAGCGTCAGTAAGAAAGTATATTTCCGACCTACTTTGTCGCCCAACCTGCCAAAAACCAGTGCACCAAATGGTCTTACTATAAAACCAGCTGCAAATGTGGCCAAGGTAGAAAGTAGGGCAGCTGTGGGATTTCCTTTGGGAAAGAATTGCGCTGCTATAATAGGAGCAAGACTTCCAAATATGTAAAAATCATACCACTCAATTAAAGTGCCTACAGAAGAAGCAAAAATAACTTTACGTATGGGGTTTTTGTCCATTGTCGCGTTCATGAATACCGTGTTAGCGCAAACCAATTCTTGCAACTGCAAAAAGTACTGCGGTGAATTCACCGTCAATTTATAAAATAGTTCTGCAAACTCGCAATATTTTTTATCTTACCAACATAAGTAATTACGAAGAACATGAGTTATCCCTATCAAATCAAATCATTAGAAGCATACCAAGAGGCATGGAAAAAAAGTATTGATGCGCCTGCTGATTTTTGGAGTGAAATTGCAAATCACTTTGTATGGAAGAAGCCATGGCAGAATATATTGGATTGGGAGTTTAAAACACCCGCTATAAAATGGTTTGAAGGTGCGCAACTCAACATCACAGAAAATTGTATCGACAGACACCTAAAAGACAAAGCAAATCAACCTGCCATCATTTGGGAGCCCAATAACCCTAACGATGCTCACCGCCTGATTACCTATGCAGATTTATATGAGCTGGTAAATCAATTTGCACATGTTCTTCAAAACAATGGTATTAAAAAAGGCGACAGGGTTTGCATATACATGGGCATGATTCCTGAACTCGCAGTTGCTGTATTGGCTTGTGCAAGAATTGGCGCCATTCATTCCGTCATCTTCGGTGGCTTTAGTGCACAAAGTATCGCAGATCGATTGCAAGATGCACAAGCTGAATTTGTCATCACCTGCGATGGGGCTTTTCGTGGACCAAAAGATATTCCGCTTAAAAATGTAATTGATGATGCACTTGTAACCTGTCCTTTTGTAAAACGTGTTATTGTTTACATGCATACCAAGACTCCCGTCAGTATGCTAAAAGGTAGAGATGTTTGGTGGCAAGAGGAAGTAGAAAAAATTGAAGACAAGCATTTCCCAGCAGCCTGTATGGAAGCTGAAGACCCATTGTTTATTCTCTATACCTCAGGATCTACAGGAAAACCAAAGGGTGTAGTACATAGCTGTGCTGGTTATATGGTGTATACCAATTACACTTTTGTAAACGTCTTTCAATACCAACCAGAAGAAATATTTTTTTGTACCGCTGATATCGGATGGATAACAGGACACTCATATATACTATACGGACCACTAAGCGCAGGCGCAACATCACTGATGTTTGAAGGTATACCCACTTTCCCCGATGCCGGTCGCTTTTGGGATATCATTGATAAATACAAAGTAAATATCTTGTATACAGCCCCAACTGCAATAAGAAGTCTAATGGCCTTTGGTTTGGGCCCATTACAAAACAAAGACCTTGGCTCTTTAAGAGTGATAGGTACTGTTGGTGAACCCATCAACGAAGAAGCATGGCATTGGTATGATGAACATATCGGTAAGAAAAATTGTCCTATTGTTGATACCTGGTGGCAAACCGAAACCGGTGGCGTTATGATCAGCAACCTTGCTGGTATTACTCCAGCCAAACCCAGTTTCGCAACCTTACCCATGCCTGGAGTTGAACCACTATTGGTGGATGAAAAAGGAAATGAAATCAAAGAAAATAATGTAACAGGAAATCTTTGCATTCGCTCTGCATGGCCTTCTACCATAAGAACGACTTACGGTGATCATGAGAGATGCAGAACAAATTATTTCGCTACATACGACAATTTATATTTTACCGGAGATGGTGCCTACAGAGATGAAAATGGGTTTTATCGCATCACAGGAAGAGTTGATGATGTGCTTAATGTAAGTGGTCATCGTATTGGGACCGCCGAAGTAGAGAATGCAATTAACATGCATGCTGGTGTTATTGAAAGTGCCGTCGTTGGCTACCCCCATGATGTAAAGGGACAAGGTATCTATGCTTACGTTATTTATAATGGACTACATGGTGAAGAAGAACTGATTAGAAAAGATATTGCAGCAACAGTAACAAGAGTAATTGGTCCAATTGCAAAACCTGATAAAATTCAATTGGTAAGCGGACTACCAAAAACAAGAAGTGGTAAAATAATGCGTCGTATACTAAGAAAAATTGCTGAAGGAGAATTAGAAAACCTTGGTGATACCTCAACACTGCTTGATTCAGCAGTTGTTGATGAAATCAAAAACGGAAAAATTTAAATAAAAAAAGGAGATGAAATAATCTCCCTTTTTTATAGCTGAATAAAATTTTAATTGCTGAAACGAATGCCCAAAGTATATGGCAACTGGTTCAACCCATACTTATGCAATGGTGTCATAGAATAAGAACCGTATAACTTAACTGGACCTAACCCTAACTCACCAACATAAGCCAATTTAAATTGCTCTAAGTTGAAGTCGGTTTTATTCTTGTCCATGCCCGAAGCACTCTTCTGCTTTTGACGGGCAGCAATCAGATAACCACCACTTACACCAGCAGAAATCTGGAATCCTTTTTTCCCCTTGGTTGGATTGGTATTGATATTCAACATCAAAGGAACTGTCAAGTAGTTGGCAACAAGTTTATTTTTTGAAAATATATTTCCCTTGTCGGTTGTATAAACTTCCGGACCATCTACATAGGTGATACCAGTTTTGTAGAAATAATTGTTGCTCTCAATTCCCAATCCATATTTCAAATTCACAACACTCTTCACAACACTCAATCTTTGCATAAAGAACCAAAGATTAAAATTAGATACACGGGTTGTTCTCAAGGAATAATTACCTGCTCTGTTGGGTACAAATGATGCTGGTTTCAAAAAGTTCTGCGCCTTAATTGAACTGTAGTCTGTTTGATCATTAACCCCAGCAAATCCTATATCAAATACAAACCAATTGGTTGAAATTTTCTTTGGCTTTCTTTTGAATTTGTCTTTAAAAGTATATCCAATCTTATTAACATCAACATCTTTAAATCCCTGTTCAATAAACTTATCAAAACTTTTAGCAACTCCATTCCCAATGATGAAAATCTGATCATTGACGCGAAGGGTATCTTGAGATTTAGCACTCTTATTTGTAGAATCCTCAGGTGCTTTAACAACGGTAATATTCCCCATTTTAATAACTGTAGTTCCCTGCTTTGTTTTTGTAGAATCTTGGGCATTTAATCCAAACATCATAAGACCTAACATACATGTCAATACTAACTTCTTCATATTCCTTTTTTATTTGTAAAAAATTATTGCTTAACGGGTATTTGAAATACCGCAAATTGTACATACTTTTTTCCGTCTAATTCTTCATTTTCTTCACCCAGTAATGTTCTGGAAATTTTTCTAAGTAAACCTCTGCCAGGTACTTGTTTTTCATTATTCATCTCAGCATCGATGATCATGGATGTATTGATGGCGGGCCCTACAGCAACAACCGCAGCCATTGGTAATCCTCTTGTTTCTGCAGCAACCAGGACTTCTTGAGAAAAATTAGACCTGGGCTTGTCAATTACTGTAGGTACTGGAACTGCCTCAATAGATACAACAGATTGAACTTCCTCAGTAAATTCTTCTGTATCCACTACTTGAGCTTCAATACTATTTCTGTTTTGAACAGCTTGATTTTCTACTGCATAAGTCGATTTACTTTCATTGGCCTCAGTCAATACCGGTAACTCCAAACCAAGTATTGGCGCTGTGCTGATCGAATTTTTG
>CAMDFC010000044.1 GCA_945897185.1 Chitinophaga pinensis
ATACCTAATGCTGATGTTCCAACAGCATTGCCAAGCGCAACAATATTCAAAGGCATAACCTTGCCATCCCTCATCGTTGCCTTGCCTATTTCTTTAGCACCTCTTACCCACCTGGGCACCATACATGGCTGAAGGTAGACTGTATCTGCGCCAGCCTCTCTCAGCATCCTTGCAGTTTGTTCCACAGCCAATGCAGCACCAGCAGAGCCCGAAAGACGAGGACCTACTTTTTTACAGAGGTAGCGTAAATTTGAATAGGCGGTACCGTTCATGAAAATATCATCTGAAATCTTCTTTATAAACAAAGAGTCGCTATTCAATTGAGCCATCAACGCATTTGAGCAAAAAATTAAGGCCACTAAAACTGCAAATCGTCTTTTCATAATTATACTGTTGTTCTTTACTAAACTAGTATTTTTTTTGCGCTTTATAGAGCAGAAATCACAATATCTGAACATTATTGTTGGTACTTTCGTTATTGAAATAAACATTGATGAATATAGGGATTGTATGCTACCCCACCTTTGGCGGAAGCGGTGTATTGGCAACAGAATTGGGAAAAGCCTTGGCAGACAAAGGGCATGGCATACATTTTATTACCTATCAACAACCAGTGCGACTCACCGGCTTTAGTGCAAACCTTTATTTCCACGAAGTAAGGGTGCCTACCTATCCCTTGTTTGACTTCCCTCCCTATGAAACGGCTTTGGCAAGTACAATGGTGGATGTGGTGAGAAACAACCACGTAGACCTGCTTCATGTTCACTATGCCATACCCCATGCATCCGCCGCTTACATGGCAAAGCAAATCTTGGCAGAGGAAGGTATTCATATTCCTTTCATTACCACCTTACATGGAACAGATATCACCCTGGTAGGGAAAGACAAAACCTATGCTCCGGTAGTCACTTTTTCTATCAATCAAAGTGATGCCATAACAGCAGTATCTCACAACCTAAGAGAGGAAACACTTTCCAATTTTTCAATCACAAAAGACATCAGTGTCATTCACAATTTTGTAGACACCCATCGCTTTGCAAAACGTCCAATTGATGCATTTAAGAGAGTGATTGCACCCAACGAAGAAAAGATAGTACTACATGCCTCTAATTTTAGAAAAGTAAAAAGGATTGCAGACGTTATTCATATATTCAATAAAATTCAACAAGAAATTCCATCAAAACTATTGTTGGTGGGTGATGGCCCAGAACGACCAGCTGCTGAAGAACTCTGCAGGTCTTTGGGGATTTTTGAAAATACCCGTTTTGTTGGAAAGCAACAAGACATGGAGGATATCTATGCGATAGCAGACCTGTTTCTTCTTCCCTCTGAATATGAAAGCTTTGGCTTATCGGCATTAGAGGCCATGGCAGCCGGTACTCCTGTAATTGCTACCAATACCGGTGGCATACCAGAAGTTGTAACCCATGGAAGCAATGGATTTTTGAGTGAAATTGGAGATGTGGAAAGCATGAGTATACAGGCCATCTCGTTACTTTCTAATCCTGCACTTCTAGAGCAGTTTAGCACTGCAGCAAAAGAACAAGCATTAAAATTTGATATCGTTAATATCGTTCCGCAATATGAAAAATTATACGCGGAAGTACTAGCTAAATAGCTAAATGAAATAATTTATTTCCGTTTCAACCACAACTCAGGGTTGACAAATTTGAGTTCTTCGTTCACCATAAATACAATTTCGCCATCACCATCAAAGTTCTCACCAGCCCTGCCTATCACCTGACCCATACTCACTTTCGCACCTTTGGAAACGTTCACAGAAGACATATTAAAATAAGTAGTAAAATATTTTCCATGCTTAATGGTTACAGTTTGGCTGCCAGCAACATCATAAATGGTGGTTACTACTCCCTCAAATACTGCTTTTACTGAAGATCCACTTTCTGTTTGAATGGTAACTCCACCATTGTCTTCGATTACATTGGTACCCTCTATTTTTTGACGCCCGAAGCTGGAAGTAATCGTTGCCTTGTCTACAGGCCATGGAAGATTACCCCTGTTGTTTTCAAATCCAACTGACACTTTTGTTACCTCAGGTGTATTTTCTAATACGTTGGACTTTCTTGAAGGTACAGCTTCTGAAACCGAAGCAGCGCCTGTTTTAACAGATGGAGCAGTTACATTGGCAGCACTTGCTTTTCTTGCTTCTTCTTCCGCCTTCCTTCTTGCAGATTCAATTTCACGCTTGATAATTGCAGCAATAGAGTTTTGCAAACTACGCTCCACCTTGCGCTTGACGGCCATTTCCTTTTCAATTTCTTTCTCACGGACTTTAAGCTGTGAAACAAATTGATTTTTTTCCTTTTTCTCAGACTCCAACAATTCCTTCTGTTCCTTTTGCTCTTCAATTACCTTACTTTTCTCTTGCTTGTTATCTGTAAGCATTGCAATACGATCACTCATTTCCTTTTGCGTTCTGTTGATATTGTCTACCTGTTCGTGCCTGTATTTTCTATAACTCTTTAGATAGGTTGCTCTTTTTACAGCATCGTTGAAATTGGTGGCCGTGAAAATAAAATTCAACATATCATAGTTGCTTCTATTCTTATATGCATATTCAATGGTCTTGGCATACTGTTGTTTTAGTGTATCCAATTGCTTTTGCAGTCTGTATATCTCTCTATTGTTACTAAAAATAGTGTTGTCAATCAACTTCACTTCATCATTTAAATTATCAATTACAGCATAACGATTCTTCAACTTTCTTTCTAAGAGTTTTAAGTCAGAGAGGCTGACTTTCTTGTTTTTAGAAACCTCAGATTGCGCCTTTTGTAATGAAGCTATTTCCTGTTGAATTTCTCTTCTTCTTTTTTCAAGTTCTTCTTTGGTTTGGGCAGAAGCGTCTAATGAAAAAGTGAACAGCAAGAAACCTGTCAATACCAAGACCACCGATCGCATCAATGCCATTTTTTTCATCAACAAATATTGATTTTTAAAATCTTAGAAAAAGTTAATTTATAATTCGGTAATTTTTGGGAATACTAAACGGAAAAGACAAAGGTTTATCAAACTCCACTTGTTTAAATTCGAAGGCAATATCTAATTTATTCTTTTCAGAAAGGCTTATGTTTCTTGCTCCCGAAAACATCCATTTACCAGCTGGCAGATAATCAGCATAAGCCAAATTAGCTGTTCTACTTCTTCCCATTTCTACATCATCTAGTTTACTAAATAGAACTTGTAAATCTGCTTTCCCTCAGGTAATGAAGTGCTTAAACGATGCGCCAATTGTTGACAAGGAAATTCGCTCACCTTGATCTACATATGAGATCACTTTCTTATCTAAATAAATAGGATTTCCAATTATCAGGTCTTCCAATGTAGCAAAATCAAAAGGCACCTGTGTGATGGTCTGTAAATAGTTGAGTGGCTTGTGTTGAATCGTTCTACTCAATTTATCCATGATTGTAATGCTATCAGGCGTAATAATAACACGATAGGCTTCAATATTCAATGCAGCAATAATGGAGACCCAAATAGCGCTGTCTTTTTTCATTCGAATAAAAGCGTTAAAGTCTAGACTTAGGTTTTTATCGTCGAGGTAATTTACTTTTACTTTAGATGAAAATGTAGTAAACCGAATTTTCTTGTCAATGATTTTAGCAATGGTAGCCCGTACAGATTTAGCAGAGTCAGAATCTTCTGGATGAACAACAAGCACAGCACTGTCCTTTTTTGCAATTACTGTTGTTATTTTTCGAGTTGACCTACAAGAAGCAAGTGCAAAAAACAGAACGATAACGATAGATAATATTCTCATTTGAATACGTTATTTAATCCCGGTATGTCCAAATCCACCAGCATTGCGTGAGGTTTCATTGAGTTGCTCGGTCAGTTCTAAATCCACAATTTCCACTTTTTGAAACACCATTTGCGCAATACGATCACCATGTTCAATTAACTGTTGCTCAGAAGATAGATTGATAAGAATGACTTTCAATTCCCCACGGTAATCTGCATCAATTGTACCTGGTGAATTCAAGCATGTTAGTCCCTTTTTAAGCGCAAGACCACTTCTTGGTCTAACCTGCGCTTCGAAACCCTGTGGGATTTCTAGAAAAATTCCAGTAGGAACCATTTTCCTTTCAAGAGGCAACAGTATCAAGGACGTTTCCAAATTTGCCCTTAAATCCATTCCTGAAGAACCTTCCGTTGCATAAGCTGGAATGGGGTTATTTGAGTTGTTGATAATCCTGACTTTCAATAGGATGTATTTAATTGCAAAAATACATTATTCAGACTTCTGCAGCAATACATTTGCATAAGCAACAAGCCCTTCTTCTCTGCCTACAAAACCCATTCTCTCTGTGGTTGTCGCTTTTACAGAAACATCTTCCGCCTGCACCCCTACAATGCTTGCGATGGTCTGTTCCATTTGTTTTACATAGGACTTAATTTTGGGTGCTTCCAAGCAGAGAGAACTATCAATATTAACTACCCTATACCCTTTTTCAGTGATCAGTTGATATGTACGCTGCAACAACAGTTTACTGTCGATGCCCTTGAACGCAGGATCGGTATCAGGAAAATGAACTCCAATATCCCCAAGTGCAAGTGCACCTAACATGGCATCGCAAATGGCATGCAACAAAACATCCGCATCACTGTGCCCCATTGCCCCTTTGTGGTGAGGAATTTGTATTCCCCCAATCCAAAGATCCCTGTCCTCAACAAGTTGATGAAAATCTATGCCAAATCCTATTCTAAATGACATTGCGGTTTTTTTATAAATGTATGAAAAAAGAAAACGGCCCGAAGGGCCGTTACCAATTAGTTATTAAAAGCTTTAATAGTTTTCTTGTGCTCCTAAATCAAAAACCAAACCAAAACGGATGGTATTAGAAAGTGGATTTCTATTTACACCAGATCCAGAAGGAATTAGGTAAGAAAGATTAAATGCCAAAGAAGAATATTTAAATCCGGCACCCAAAGAGAAATACTGTCGGTTACCCTTGGTTTGGTTCTCATAGAAATATCCTGCCCTTACTGAAAATTGCTCATCATACGTGTACTCGCCACCCAAAGAAAAATAAAGCTCTTTGAGTTCTTCAGCAAATCCACCAGGTGCGTCTCCAAATGAACCGAACCAACTTCCTACTACCCCTTTGCTTCTATAATTAACCAACCCTGCGCTATCACCCAACAATGGAGGTGTTGGTACCATTAATTTATGGATATCCAAACCAAAAGAAAGTTTATTTACTTCATTCGAAACACTGGTATAAACAGCTCCTAATGTAAAATTAGCAGGTATGTAATCTTTCTGTGTTGCATCGCTGGTATAACTGATTTTAGAACCCAAATTGGTCAAGGCCAAACCCAAACTCAATCCACTTCCATCATCACCAAGTGAATTGTAATAGAGTCCAACATCTCCTGAAACAGCATTCCCTGGCTTATAGGATACCCCAGAAATAGCCTGACCGCCTGCAAGATTAGAATTTATGTACCGCAAGGCTATACCCAAACTCAGGCGCTCTGATAATTGTCTTGAATAACCTGCATCCACTGCTAACTCTCTTGGCCTAAACGAATTGAGGTCATTGCCCAAATTGTCTGTAAACTGTATATTGCCCAAACTGAAATACCGCAGTGAACCGGAAATTGCTTGTACCTCATCCAACTTATAATACCCTGCCAAAGAAGCAAGATATACGTCATTTAAACCCAAGTCCTTTAACCAAGGCGTATAGGTCATGCCAATACCTGAAGGATTAGAAGCGAAAGCATATTTTGCCACATTATAAAACTGTGAGTTCACGTCTGGTGTTGTTGCCACACCTAAATCACCCATGCCCCCTGCTCTGGCATCTGGGGAAATTCGAAGAAATGGAACGGCTGTTGTAACTACATTAATCGGACTGTTCTGCGCTAGAGAGGAGCTTACAAGAGAAAGCAACGTAATACTGGCTAACAAACATTTTGCAATTCTTTTCATTGTGGATTTTTGTGTTCAGTAAAGGAAGTTGGGTAGAATTGAATCGATATCAACCAGTTTTGTTTAGCTAAATTATGAAATTTAGAATTAAAGAATGATGAGCTTTTGCACCTTTGAAGAGATAATCCCCATTTTCGTCTTTATGGTAAGTCTACTTACATAAATTCCAGGCTGCGGTTTTCTACCCTGTTTATCCAAACCGTTCCATTCAATTTGTAAAGAACGTAGTCCTACCTGGTTTATTGCTTCAGTAATTCTCTGTACCAGTTTGCCATCAAGACTTAAGATTTCAAGGTCGACGACCCCTGTTTCAGTAGGACCGTCCAAGCCAATCACAAATGTTGTGCGGTCTGTGAGTGGATTTGGGTAATTCGTGAACCTGTCTATCAAGATTTTCTTTTGTAACACCACTTTAAAATCGAGTGACAAGTCGGAAGAATTGTTGAATATATCCCAAGCTTTTAACGCGATTTTATGAATGCCTTCAGACAACAATGGAAGCTGGAAACGAATTCCACCCTTTTTGTTTTCACCCAAAACAGGTTCGAAATAGTCATTTAATACAAAAGCATTTGCGTAATCACCGTCGATAACCAACCTAATATCATGTCCAATTCCATATCCCCCTAAATTGATGCCTGATTTGTCTGCTAGTTCAGCAATTAAAAAGGGACGTTCATTTACAATAGCTCCATTTTTAAATTGGTCGTTATCCAAAACCGCTTTTATAGCTGGACCTTCATTATCGCTTTTGACCTCTCCACCAAAACCACCAATGATTAAATTTTCATCCTGGCCTTGTGCATCATAAATGCCGTTTTCAGCATAGTAACTAATTCTTGCAGTCCCGTATTCAAAACGGATATCACTGGGAACGATGAAGTCATAAGTAAATTTTCCTGCAACAACGTTGACCTTTCCAGCATAAATAACATTGTCAAATACCTTGAAATTTTGACTATTGCTAGTTGGATCATTCGCCAAAGTTTTAAGATTGCTCACCTTATCATAAACACTTATGTAGAGCACGCCATTAAAGTTGGCATCGGTTATATTATTGGGTGTTTGCACTTCACCTTGAACAGAATAATTATTTAAGGCTTTTAAAGTATCAGAAAAAGTCCCAATTGATTTTCCATTGATGGCTGTGGTTTTCACTTGGTACTCGGGCATCAATAGTTTCATTGATGGATCACCCAACAATGCAAATTTTCGTGCATTTATAAAGTCCCCAGAACCTACCACTGTAGTATTTTTTGCATCCATCCATGCTTCTCCGATTGTTGGGTATTTGTTGGTATTCCCTTTTTTCAAAAGTGCTTTAAAAAAATTAGCATTGATCAACTTGTTACTAGAGGCAAATACCAATCGGGTGGTAGTCATCAACCCAATTGCTCCATTAATTCTACCGAGCAACAGCTCTTCACCAATAGAAAATTGAGCCGGATTATCAAAGGGTGCAAAGTCGCATGTTGCTGTCACAAACAGCGGCAATCGATTTTGATTTTGCCAATTGGAAAACATTTCTTTTTCTAAAATCGCCTCTTGTGCAAGGCGGGTATTTCCGCCATGTCCACTGTAATTCCAAATCAAGGTGCCGAAATTCATCCCTTTTGTAATGCTTGCATTTACATCCGGATAACGGCTGCCACCAGTTCCGCTGGTTTGCTCAAAGGCATCCAAATACAATTTATTTATATTCCAAACTGGGGTTTCTTGTTGAATTATTTTGGCATGAGCCTCTGCATCATTAAGATGAAGATTAAAATCTTCATCATCTGCAACAAGCGTAATCTCATTGCGCCAAGTTCCGAACTCTGATTTTGTTTGATAGGCAATTATTTTATCAACTGCTAACCTTGCCTGTTGTGAAGTTCTTGCTGGTATTCTTCCAACAGCGATATCAAGCAAAGGCGCAGAAATAGTGGCATTGATGTTGTCTTCATTATCTAAATAACCAAAGTAATCGTCACTTACATATGATGTGAGTGGGTCTAAGGAGGATTGAGTTTGGTATGACGGGATTAGGTTTTTATTTTCTCCTTTCTCTTCTTTGTATTTAAATGATGTACCACCAAAAAGCAAGAGGTATTTGGGTTTTTTCGATTGGTCTTGTCCCGCTCTATCGTACAACATTTTCATGAAATTCCTAATTGCAGAGGGGTCTACACTCCCAGATGAAAATTCATTGTAAATACTTTCGGGAGTTACAACTAAACATCGGATACCGTTGAATGATTGTCGGAATTGTACCAACCGGTTTGCTTCTGGAAGCATCTGCTTATCCGCAACCACTACCATGTCGTAAAATCCCTCACCGTGGAGATTTTGGTTAACTACGGATCCAATAAATAAAGGGACTTTTGCTTGCTGTGGGTCAAAAGAAATATACTCTCGAAGTTGGGAGGCATCGTCTACAAAGCGTAAACTGTTGTTGGAAAAATTGGTCTTCATCCTTTTCACCTTTTTCGAATCTGTAACCTCCCATACTTGCAAATTTGAAGTTGCAGATTGAATAACATAGGTTAGCATTTTATTTTTCTCGACTGTAAGAGGATCTCTGAATGAGATAAAACCAGCGCCTTGTTGAACAAGTTTTTTTCTATAAATAAACTGAAACCAATTCAACCAACCCTGAGCACTTGAATTGGTTCCTGAAAAATCATAACGCAGTTCCAGTGGGTTTCCAACTACAAATCCAGTTGTTGAAAGCTGACTCACACTGGCAATAGGTTCTAATAAAGTACCAATAGCAGGGGAGGTAGAATGCTGAAAAAGTGTTTGGCCATTTAAGGAAACGGAAATCCTATTGGGATTTCCGAAACTTCTTCCAACAACCTCACTGGTAAATTCAAAAGGTGTTTGCGGGACTGCTCCGGATGGGGCAACAAGAAAATTGCGTGAACTTGGAAACCCATTTCCAAATGACTCGCCATACCATTCCCTACCACTGTTTAAAAAATTAATCTCTTCTTTTTCGTATCGAAAGTGTTCGGTAAAGCTTTCTACCAGCTGAGAGGGCGAGCCCAGCACTTCCTTATCGCCAATTCGAAGTCCGTTTGCCTCACCAATTTGGATAAAGAAAAACGAGGCATCCGAATAAGGGTTTTTCTGAAATTGAAACTTTCCACTTAGGCTATCGAAAGTCCATTGATTTGCTCCGGGAGCGTAAAACAGAAAATAATCCCCTGCATCAAATAAACCATCTCCCCCATCCAACACGTCAATTTCGTTTTCAATAAGATCGTCAATTGATTGAGAATCATTGGATTCCGACAAAATACCTCCCCCGTTACCAAACAAACGGATAGTTGAAGAAGGGATAGCTTGTGAAACACCCGCAGTCTTTAAAAACGAAGCCGTTACTTTAAATACACCTTGACCTTGGGCGCTGATCTTGATCCATTTTCCTGAAGCCAATACAGAAGTAGACGCATAATTTTTTTGCCCCTTAGCAAAAAGGGATAGGGTGGATAAAATTAAAAAAATCAACCATCTTTTCATAAAGGCCTGTTAACAAATTTAGCATTTAGTAAACATAATAATTGGCGTAAAGCGTTGATTGGATTTAATTTAACACTTACATTTGTTCCTGTACCCCAGAGTGTCTGAGCAATATCTGAGACATTTTCCCGTTAAGAAAACACGATTAAAAAAAAGTGTAAAGCATGAGAAACCTTTTGTACTTGCTGTCTATCGCTCTTCTGTTCAGTGCTTGTAAAGGAGGACTGCCTTTTTCAAAGAAAAAATTTGAATCCTCTAGTATTACAGGATGGAATTACAACGACAAAAATATGGGCGGATTCCAAAAATCTCCTGTCCAAGAACAAACCACGGGTCCGGGACTTGTTTTTGTACAAGGTGGAACATTTACCATGGGCGCTTCTGAAGAAGATGTGATGGGAGATTGGAATAATGTACCAAGAAGAGTAACGGTTTCTTCATTCTATATTGATAAGTCTGAAGTAGCAAATATTCATTACCGCGAATACCTTCATTGGGTTGAAAGAACTTTTGACGATCCAATGTATGAAGGTGTAGTGAATGCCGCGAAGCCAGACACTTTGGTATGGAGAAGTGAATTATCTGCAAACGAACCACTGGTTGAAAATTATTTAAGACACCCCTCTTATAACAACTACCCTGTTGTGGGTGTAAGTTGGAGACAGGCTTCAGATTTTTGTATTTGGAGAGGTAACCGCGTAAACGAGCTTGTCTTGGTGCAAAGAGGTTTAGCCAATCCAAACCAATTAAAAACCATACAAGGTCAGGCTGAAGAAAACTTTACTACCAAATCTTATTTATTAGGGCTGTATGCAGCTCAGCCAGCAAGACAGAAGAAAACCGCTTTGGTTGACGAAAACGGAAGACCAAGAAATTACGTAAAAATTGAAGATGGAATTTTGCTTCCTGATTATAGACTTCCTACAGAAGCAGAATGGGAATACGCTGCACTTGCCTATATCAACCAAAATCCAAGTGTAAAAACAAGAGAAGGAAAACGAGGTGAAGAGTTAATTATGAACAAACAGGTTTATTCTTGGTCAACCAATATAAATGGCGTCCGAGACAACCGTTTCGGTAGCTGGCAAGGTCGTTATATGGCCAACTTTAAGCGTGGAGCTGGTGACTATATGGGTATTGCAGGTGGTCTAAACGACAATTCATCCATACCTGGTCCAATTAACGCTTTCTATCCAAATGGGTTTGGCCTATACAATATGTCTGGCAATGTGAACGAATGGGTTTCTGATGTATACCGTCCTATGTCTAGTAAGGATGTAGACGACTTTAATCCATATCGTGGTAATGTGTATAGCAAACTCTACAAAGACGAAAACGGAGAGTATCAAAGAGATAGCTTGGGAAGGGTAAAAACAGTCCAGGTTACTGATGATGAAGCTGCTAAGCGTAGAAATTACCAAAAAGGAAATATAATCAATTACATGGATGGTGATTCTACCTCAATGGTTAGTTATGGTTCTGATCTTTCAACCTTGGTAAGCAACAAATCCAGGGTTTATAAAGGTGGAAGTTGGGATGACCGCGCTTATTGGTTAAGTCCGGGTAACCGCAGGTTCTTGGATGAGGACCAATCAACCTCTACCATTGGTTTCAGATGTGCGATGGATAGATTTGGTAGTCAAGAAGGAAATGGATTTAAAAATGGTATTCATTATAGTGCAAGAAGACAAAACGCAAGAAAGAATTAGTATATAAATGTCCAATTTACAAACCCCCTTTTTAGGGGGTTTTTTTTGCCCTTATCTTTGCTCGATGCAAATGGAAAAATTATACGAAATCTTCCTCCGATTTCCACAAGTTCAGACCGACACCAGGTCGCTAAAACAAGGCGAGATTTTTTTTGCGCTCAAAGGACCAAACTTCAATGGGAATAAATTTGCAGCCACCGCAATTTCCATGGGAGCAGCAGCTGTAGTTGTAGATGAAGAAGTTGGTATTGAAGCTGAAAATGTTTTTTTGGTAGACGATTGCTTAACAACTTTACAAGCCCTTGCCCTTCATCACCGTAAACAATTTGATATCCCCTTCATTGCCATTACCGGAAGCAATGGCAAAACCACTACCAAAGAATTGGTGCACGCAGTACTATCCGCTACATTCAAAACATATACTACCAAAGGAAACCTCAACAACCACATTGGTATTCCACTCACTTTGCTTTCCATTAAGAAAGATGCTGAAATGGCCATCATTGAAATGGGTGCAAACCACCAAAAAGAAATTGAAGGCTACTGCAGGTTAGCACTGCCAACACATGGTTTGATCACCAATTGTGGTAAGGCACATTTAGAGGGATTTGGTGGAGTTGAAGGCATTAGAAAAGGGAAAGGAGAATTGTTTGATTATTTGTCGTTAAGCAATGGCACAGCGTTTATCAACAGCGACCTCGACTATCTAGAGCGCATGAGTGAAAAAATACCACACAAAGTATTTTATGGAAATAGTAAAGGCGCTTTTACTACTTCCGTACTAGAAACTGAAAGCTTACTTGGCATAAAAGTATGCGCCGAAGAAATGAGTTGTCAGAAGATTTTTTCAAAACTGGTTGGCAGTTATAACAAACCCAATATCGAAGCAGCCATTTGTATTGGAATACATTTTTCAATTGCGTTCGACAAAATAAGGACCGCTATTGAAGACTATAGTCCAGATAATGCAAGATCTCAAATGATCAAAAGAGGAAGCAATACCATCATCCTCGATGCCTATAATGCAAACCCAAGCAGCATGGAGGTTGCAGTTGAAAATTTCTCAAAAATGGAAGCAGAAAAAAAATACCTTTTTCTGGGTGGTATGATGGAATTGGGAGCAGACTCTGTTAATGAACACCAGCAACTCATTAGATTACTAGAATCTTTAAAACTAAAAAATACTATTTTAGTGGGCGGTGATTTTGTAAAAGTTCAACATTCGTTTTTATACTTTGACAATACTGAAAAAGCAGGTGTTTGGCTAAAAGGAAATAAGCCATCAGAAGCCCATATTCTGATGAAAGGATCCAGGAGTATAAAAATCGAAAAGCTGTTGGAACTATTGTAATGCGACTTTTATCATAAGCTTTGGTGTAGGAAATTCCTAAATTTGCAAAAATAACGGAATGGGCTTCAAAAAAACATATTTATACAGTGCACTAACCAACAAATGTCCTCGTTGCAGAGAAGGAAATCTCTTTTGTTCGCCCAATGCCTATAAACTAGGAGAATTCACCAATATGAATAAAACTTGTCTGGTTTGCGGACAAGCTACAGAAATAGAAGTAGGCTTTTATTATGGAACGGGATATGTTAGCTATGGGTTAACCGTCGCCTTTAGCGTGTCTACCTTGGTAGCATGGTGGGTAATTATTGGACTATCCTTAGACGACAACCGTTTCTTTTGGTGGATGGGTACCAATGCTGTTTTGATGATTCTTTTACAGCCGCTTTTCATGAGACTATCTAGGAGCCTTTGGCTTTCTTGGTTTGTATCTTATGACCGCAATTGGAAATTGCATCCGCTTGAAGAACCAGAAAGGTTCTAAGAGTCTGCTTCAATTTTCCGATATTTGCCTTTCTTAAACCAACCAAATATGGGCAAATACAAAGCAGGAGTACTTTATGGAGAAGACCTTAAGGCGCTCTACCAAGATGCAAAAGACAATCAATTTGCAATGCCAGCGGTCAATACCACTGGAACAGATACCATCAATGCAACCTTGGAGGCAGCCGCTGCCGTTAACTCTCCTGTAATTATTCAATTTTCCAATGGAGGTGCACAATTCATGGCTGGTAAGGGCATGCCAAACGATAAACTACAGGCAAATATTTCTGGTGCAATATCAGGCGCTTTACACATCCATAATGTTGCAAAATACTACGGCGTTCCTGTTGTTTTGCATACTGATCATGCATCTAAAAAGTGGTTACCTTGGATCAGCTCCTTGATTGATGCTGGCGAAGAATTCAAAAAAGAAAAGGGACAACCCTTGTTCAGCTCCCACATGCTTGATTTGAGCGAAGAACCATTAGAAGAAAATATCGAAACATCTGCACAATTCTATAAGAGAATGGCTCCACTTGGAATGAGCATTGAAATTGAATTGGGTGTTACAGGTGGTGAGGAAGATGGTGTTGATAATTCTGATGTAGAGAATGACAAGTTGTATACACAACCACAACACGTAGCTCATGCATTTGAAGAGTTGAGAAAGATTGGAGATTTATTTACTGTGGCTGCAGCATTTGGTAATGTACACGGTGTTTATAGTCCAGGTAACGTTCAACTGCGTCCAGAGATTCTCAAGAACTCCCAAGATTATATTCAACAGCATTTCAACACAGGTGAAAAACCTGTATACTTTGTTTTCCATGGTGGGTCAGGTTCACCACAACACCAAATCAGAGAAGCAATTGGTTACGGTGCAATCAAAATGAACATTGATACAGATTTACAGTGGGCATTTTGGGAAGGTGTTCTCCACAACTACAAAAAGAACGAAGCCTATTTGCAAACACAATTGGGAAATCCTGAAGGTGCAGATAAACCCAATAAAAAATACTATGACCCAAGGGTTTGGTTGAGAAAAGGAGAAGAAACTTTCATGGCCAGATTAAAAACTGCCTTTGAAGACCTGAACTGTATCAACAGAAACGCATAAAAAAAAGGGTGGTAATTCCACCCTTTTTTTATAAGGATACACCACGTTTCCATGGAATAAAATCATCCTGGTTCAATTGTACTGCCTTGGGTATGATTTCGCCACTGGCAGCTTTAATGCAATATTCTAAAATCTCTTCCCCCATCTCTTCTATTGTTTTTTCACCTGTTATAATTGCGCCACAATCAATGTCAATGATATCCGGCATGCGTTTTGCAAGGGCGGTGTTTGTTGCTAATTTAATGGTTGGACAAACAGGATTACCTGTTGGTGTTCCTAACCCGGTGGTAAACAAAATCAGTGTTGCACCTGATGCTGCTTTACCTGTCGTTGCCTCTACATCATTTCCAGGTGTGCAGACCAAACTCAATCCAAGTTTTGTCGCCTTTTCTGTATAATCCAATACACACACAACAGGAGATGATCCACCCTTCTTACAAGCACCTGCACTCTTGATTGCATCCGTAATCAAGCCATCTTTTATGTTTCCCGGCGATGGATTCATGTGAAACCCTGAACCCACTTGTATGGCTTGTGCACTGTATTCTTCCATCAAACGAATAAACTTTTCTGCAGTTGGTCTATCTACACTTCGATCAATTAATTCTTGCTCTGCACCACAGAGTTCTGGAAATTCTGCCAACAATACTTTTCCGCCAAGTGCAACCAACAGATCAGCACAATGGCCGACTGCTGGGTTGGCACTGATTCCACTGAAACCGTCACTACCCCCACATTTAACGCCAATGGTAAGATGATCTAAAGTGGCAGGTTCTCTTGTTTGTTTATTCAACTCAATCAAACCTTTGAATGTAGAGTTGATAGCTTGTTTAACAATCTCTTCTTCACTTAATCCTGCTTGCTGTTCAAAACTGAAAACTGGTTTGTCAAAAAGTGGATTGCGTTTTTTGATGGCGTCTTGGAATTCATTCAATTGAAGATGTTGGCAACCCAAGCTTAATACAGTGATCCCACCTACATTTGGATGATCAGCATAAGCAGCCAATAAGTTTTGCAAAGTGGCTGAATCTTGTCTGGTACCACCACATCCTCCAGTATGAGTTAGAAACTTTATACCATCAACATTTTCAAATACGCGAGGGGTATTTGCAGTTGTATTAAAATCTGGTATACTCGCTAAAGGCTTACCCTCATGGTAGGCTTGCAACAAGGCTTTGGTATATGATTTATACTTACCTGTAACTGCATAACCTAACTCATTATGAAGCGCTTCTTTGATTACATCCAAGTTTCTATTTTCACAAAAGACAGTTGGAATGAATAACCAATAGTTAGCGGTACCCACACTACCATCACTCCTATGGTAACCCATAAAAGTTTTCTCTTTCCACTTGCTTATATCAGGAGCAGTCCATTTGTATACTTGATTTCTAAATGTATATGGCTCAGCGGCATGTTTTAAATTTCCCACTGATACACACTGTCCTTTCATGATATCACAATTGGTTTTTCCTACCAACACCCCATACATGTAAACTTCACTTCCCAACTGCAAGTCTTCCATATAAATTTTGTGCTTGGCTGGAATTCTCTCTACTATCTTTATTTCAATTTTATTAAAATGAATGATGGAGAGCGCCTCTATCGTTTGTAAAGCCACCAACACATTATCCTTAGGATGTATCTGAACAACTAG
>CAMDFC010000045.1 GCA_945897185.1 Chitinophaga pinensis
ACCATTAACCAAGCTGAATTAAAAAAAGCGTTATCAGCACTCGACTAAAACACCTGCTTTACTGCGTTGTAAATAATTTTAGGCTTACCCAACGTGTAGTAATGCAATACAGGTACACCCGCTTTTTTGAGCTCTTTTGATTGATGAACCAACCATTCCTCTCCCACTTTTTCGGCTTCTTCGTCTGTTTTGGTTTTAATCATGGCATCAATCAACTCAGTAGGAAGATCAACATGAAAAATCCTTGGTATTACTGTCAGCTGCTTTTTGTTGGTGAGCGGCTTTATCCCTGGAATGATGGGCACATGAATACCAGCAGCTTTGCATTTATCAACAAACTCAAAATATTTTTGGTTGTCGAAAAACATCTGAGTCAAAATATACTCTGCACCCGCATCTACCTTTGCTTTCAAGTAACGAAGATCTGTTTCGAGGTTTGGCGCTTCAAAATGCTTTTCAGGATAACCAGCAACACCCATACAAAAATCGGTTCTGTATCCCTCACGAATATCTTCTTCTAAGTAGATCCCATTGTTTAGACGATCAACTTGCTGTAGCAAGTCAATTGCATACTTATTTCCACCCGGCTCTGGTTCAAACGAAGCTTCATTCTTGGTTGCATCGCCTCGAAGTACCAATACATTATCGATACCCAAGAAATTCAAATCTATCAGTGCATCTTCTGTCTCCCTTTGCGTAAAACCACCACAAATAAGGTGAGGAACTGCATCAGTTTGATAATGATTCATGATAGCGGCACAAATACCAACGGTACCCGGACGTTTTCTTATTTCTACTTTTTCAAAAGTTCCGTCTGTTTTTTTCTTAAAAATTTGCTCACTTCTGTGGTAAGTAACATTAATAAAAGCAGGCTTAAATTCCATTAACGGATCAAGGTGATTGTACAAGGAATTAATATTTTTCCCCTTTAAAGGAGGAAGTACTTCAAAAGACACTAAAACATCATTGGCTTGCCTAATATGATCAATTACTTTCATTTTAACAACAGCGATTGGTTATGAGTGCAAAAGTAAGCATATATGCTGATGAAAATCTATACATTTGCCTATAAATATGAACCTAACAATACATACCAACAACCTCATTAAACGTTACAAAAACAGGACCGTTGTAAACAAGGTTTCTGTTGAAGTAAAACAGGGCGAAATAGTTGGTTTACTTGGACCAAATGGTGCAGGAAAAACCACCTCTTTCTACATGGTAGTAGGTTTGATAAAACCAGACGAAGGAGAAGTATTTCTCAACGATTTAAATATTACCAATTTACCCATGTACAAGAGGGCTCAGATGGGAATTGGTTATTTACCCCAGGAAGCCTCTGTGTTTAGAAAGTTATCGGTTGAAGACAATATATCAGCAGTTTTAGAAATGACCAAATTGAGCAAGAAAGAACAGAAGTACAAATTGGAAGAATTGATCAATGAGTTTCGACTAACACATGTAAGAAAAAACAATGGTGATTCGTTGAGTGGTGGCGAAAGACGTAGAACTGAAATTGCCCGAGCATTGGCCGTAGACCCAAAATTTATTTTGCTAGATGAGCCTTTTGCAGGGGTAGATCCAATTGCGGTTGAAGACATACAGACCGTGGTGGCAAGGCTTAAGTTTAAAAATATTGGCATCTTAATTACTGACCATAACGTGAATGAAACACTTTCTATTTGTGACAGGGCTTACTTGTTGATTGAAGGAAAGATTTTTAAACACGGCAAGGCGGAAGAGCTTGCAGAAGACGAACAAGTAAGAAATCTATACCTAGGAAGGAATTTTGAACTCAAAAGAAAAGATTATCTTCACGAAGAAGCCCGTCAGGAGTCTCTTTACGGTGATCGCTGACCCCCATTACTTACCATGAAATTGCTTAGTCCAGCCATATCAACCTTAGCAAGGTTGCGCTCTTGGCGCATCGATGCCTGGATGCACCATCCCATTTCCGCACAGCGTGAGGTGTTACAGGACCTTGTAACAGCAGGTCAATACACAGAGATTGGTAGGAAATACGATTTCTCTAAACTCTTTAATACAAAAACTTTCAAGCAGGCCATTCCCATTCATGAATATGACGACCTCAAACCATATGTAGAGCGGATAATGGCGGGCGAACAAAATATTTTATGGAATACCCCCATCAATTGGTTCGCAAAAAGTAGTGGCACCACCTCTGATAAAAGCAAGTTCATTCCAGTAAGCCAAGAGAGTTTGGTAGACGGTCATTACAAAGCAGCAAAAGACATTCTTTCCCTCTATTACATGCAACATCCAGAATCGGACCTACTCACAGGCAAGGGTTTGGTAATTGGAGGAAGTCACACCGTTAGCAGCTTGCATGATGAAGCGTTTTTTGGCGACCTCAGTGCGGTACTTATGCAGAATACTCCGTTTTGGGGCAATTGGATAAGAACGCCAGAATTGAAAATTGCATTGATGGATGAGTGGGAAAACAAAATAGAAATGTTGGCAACCACCACCATGCAAGAAAATGTAACATCTGTATCTGGTGTGCCTACATGGACCTTAGTTTTATTTCAAAGGATTTTAGAACTGACGGGCAAACAAAATATGAAAGAGGTTTGGCCAACATTAGAACTTTACATGCATGGCGGCGTCTCTTTTCACCCGTACAAAGAACAGTTCAAGAAATTAATTGGCGATGATATACAATACCTTGAAATGTACAATGCCAGTGAAGGTTTTTTTGCAGCACAAGACAAACCCAACAGCGAAGGCATGTTGCTTTTTCTAGACCATGGTATTTTTTATGAATTCATGCCTATAGAGGAATATGGTAAGGAAGAACCACAAACCATAGGACTAAAAAATGTTGAATTAGACAAACTATATGCGCCGGTGATTTCTACCAATGGTGGACTTTGGCGCTACCTTATTGGGGATACAATTACATTTACCAGTTTAAAGCCTTTCAGAATCAAAGTAAGTGGTAGACTAAAACTGTTCATCAACGCCTTTGGAGAAGAATTGATTATTGAAAATGCAGAGAAAGCCATGGCAGAGGCCTGCAAGGAAACTGATGCTGTTGTAATTGATTATACTGCAGGTCCAGTTTATTTTTCTGATAAAGGAAATGGCGCGCATGAATGGCTGGTTGAATTTGAAAAAGAGCCCAACAACATAGAAAAGTTTAGCACTGTTTTGGATGAAGCCCTAAAAAAACAAAACAGCGATTACGAAGCCAAACGCTACAAAGGAATTGCACTGCGTGAGCCATTGGTCAGGCCCTTACCAAATGGACATTTCAACAAATGGCTAAAAACTAAAAATAAGTTAGGCGGACAACACAAGGTGCCTAGATTGAGCAACGACAGAATCATACTGGAAGAGATCCTAAGACTGTTATAATTATCATTAATGATTATCTTTACATCGATAACCGTTAACTGTTAACCGTTAACCGACAACTAAATTAAACACATGAAACTTCTCGAAAATAAAATTGCAATTGTAACTGGTGCGGCACGCGGACTTGGAGAAGCGATAGCTACAAAACTTGCAGAACATGGTGCACATATTGCTTTTTCTTACGTAAGTGAAAGCAGTGCAGAAAAAGCAGCGGCTTTGGTGACAAAATTTGAGGTATTAGGAGTAAAGGCTAAGGCCTGGAAAAGCAATGCCGGTAAATACGAAGAAGCTGAGGTATTTGTCAATGAGGTTGTAAAAGAATTCGGAACAGTCGATATCTGCGTGAACAACGCAGGCATTTCAAAAGACAACTTACTTCTTCGTTTAACCCCTGAACAATGGGACGAAGTGATGGAAGTGAATTTGAAAAGTGTATACAACATGACCAAACAAGTCATTCGTCCAATGATGAAAGCCAAAAAAGGCTCCATCATCAACATGAGCTCGATTGTGGGCATAAACGGGAATGCTGGACAAGCGAGTTATGCAGCAAGCAAAGCAGGAATCATTGGATTCACCAAATCTATTGCACTTGAATTGGGCAGTAGAAATGTACGGGTAAATGCTATTGCACCCGGATTTATAGAAACAGACATGACCCATTACCTTAAAGAAGGAGAAGCGGGACAAGCTTTTCTTTCAAAAATACCCTTGGGTAGGTTCGGCTCTGCGGAAGAAATTGGCAATTCAACCCTGTTCTTGGCTTCTGACCTCAGCAGTTATGTAACCGGACAAGTAATCAGTGTTTGCGGTGGGTTAAATACCTAAAAATTTATATAAGATTAATACTCAATAACCCAAACTTCCAATCAAAATTGTAGATTCGCCATTAATGAGAAAGAAGATTATTACCTATTTTCTGTTGTGTGTACTTGCAATTCAATTACTGCCTGTAAAGGAGATGGGAATGCTTTTATACAACAACCAACTCACCGAAGAAATTTATGACGCCTTAGACACAAGCGAAGAAAAAAACGACACCAAAGAAACGAAAAAAGAATTCGACGCTGTTCACTACACAAAACATATTGATATACTATCATTTAAATTTGAAAGGGGCAAACACGCAATAATCAAAACTATTTTGATATCGAGGCTCCACGATGATACTTTAACGCCGCCGCCACTAGGCTAATTGTAATCAACATCGCTATTTCTTTTATCTCAAAAAATTTTGTTGCAATGAGATCTTATTTCTCGTTTAATCGAGCCGACCTATTATCGGGTATGGTTGTTTTTTTAGTGGCTTTACCCCTTTGTTTGGGCATTGCTGTTGCAAGTGGAGCACCCCCATTCGCAGGAATCATTGCTGGTATTATTGGCGGGGTTCTTGTGGGTGCATTGAGTAATTCTAATGTGAGTGTATCCGGACCAGCAGCGGGTTTGATTGCTATTGTTCTATTGGCTGTTTCGCAGTTAGGATATGAAAATTTTCTAGTTGCAGTAATGATTGCAGGTGCCATACAGCTGACACTAGGTTTTGCGAAAGCAGGTGGTATTTCTAGTTATTTCCCTACAAGTGTTATTGAGGGAATGCTGGTTGCAATTGGTATCATTATTATTAAAAAAGAATTACCCCACGCGATAGGGTATGACCTTGAAAATGAGGGTGATTTTTACTCTTATCAATTATTGAAAGAAGATCAAGGATTTTTTGGCGAAATCATTCACTCTTTCAATTTTGCCCACACAGGTGCAATTACCGTGGCAATAGTATCCTTAGCAATACTCATAGCATTTAATAAAATTTCAGCACTCAAAAAAATAAAAGCACTACCCGGAGCTTTGGTTGCTGTCCTCGCTGGCATACTCATTAATGCAGGTTACCAAATGTTTCAACCATCATTACTGATTGCAAATGAACATTTGGTTACCCTTCCAAAAGCAGCAAGTATTGGAGGTTTTATCAACCAGTTCACTTTACCAAATTTCAATGGTCTTTCCAATCCACAAGTTTGGATAACCGGTATAACCATCGCCGTGGTTGCCAGTATTGAAACTTTGCTATGCCTTGAGGCTGGGGACAAAATGGATGCAAACAAAAGATACAGCAATGCCAATACAGAGTTAAAAGCACAAGGAATCGGGAATATTGTATCCGGACTGATTGGCGGATTGCCCATGACTTCGGTTATTGTGCGAACAACAGCCAATATCAACGCAGGTGCCAAAACAAAATTCTCGGCCATCTTTCATGGTCTATTGTTGTTGCTATCCGTCGTTGCTATCCCTGGCATATTGAACATGATCCCAATGGCTAGTTTAGCAGCAATTTTGATCATGATTGGATGGAAGCTGGCAAGTCCAAAAGTGTTCAAGCACATGTGGCAAAGTGGTCTACAACAGTTTATTCCATTTATAGTAACCGTAATCGCTGTTGTATTTACTGATCTCCTCAAAGGTGTAGGCATTGGTCTTGTAGTGAGTATTTTCTATATACTGAAAGGGAATATGAAACTGGCTTACCGCTTCTCAAAAGAAAAATACCATGCTGGCGAAACCGTCTATATCGATTTAGCACAGGAAGTCTCTTTTTTAAATAAAGCGGCCATCAAACAAACGCTTAGTGATTTGCCCACAGATAGCAAAGTTATCGTGGATGCCGGAAACACGGTTTATATTGACTTTGATGTGCTCCAATTGTTAAGAGATTTTGTAGAATTTGGTGCTAAAGAAAGAAAAATAAATATTCAATTAATTAATTTTAAAGAGGAGTACAACATGGATGATGCAATTCATGTTCACTCAGAAAAATAAATTTAAAACCAAAACCCCCACTTAAATTGTAAAAAATGAAAAGTTATTTAACCTTATTAGAAGCAAACAAAAACTGGGCAGCTGAAACCGTAAAAAATGATTCTACATTTTTTAAAAACTTAGAAAATGTTCAAACGCCAGAATACCTTTGGATAGGTTGTAGTGACAGTCGCGTTCCCCCAAACGAAATCACAGGCACAAAACCAGGTGAAATATTCATCCACAGAAATATTGCAAACATGGTGGTACATACAGATCTTAACATGTTGTCTGTACTACAATATGCTGTGGAAGTATTGAAAGTAAAGCACATTATTGTATGTGGACACTATGGTTGTGGTGGTGTAAAAGCAGCCATGACCAGAAAATCATTGGGCCTCATTAACAAATGGCTGCGTAACATCAAAGATGTTTATCGTTACCACAAGACTGAAATTGATTCACTAAAAGATGAAGGTAGTCGTGTTAACAAACTAATTGAATTGAACGTGGTTGAACAAGTAACAAACCTTGCTAAAACATCAATCGTTCAGAAAGCATGGAAAGATCGTCAAGGTCCGCATCTTCATGGCTGGGTGTACGGATTGAACGATGGTTTGATTCATCCAATTTTTGAAATGGAAGCAGGATCACATTTCGATGAACTCTATGAATTTGACAATCTCTAATTAGGAGTAATGATTATCAATTTCTGTACTTAATGCAGAAAAAATATCATCAACGGAACCCAGGCCGTTTACTGTTGTGACCTTTCCAAATTGGTCATAATAAGAAGCAACTGCCAGGGTTTCGTTTTTATATACCCCTATCCTTCTCTTTTGCACCTCAGAATCAGCGTCGTCTGTTCTTCCGGAAGTCTTTGCCCTGTTGATCATCCTTACAATCAACTCCTCTTCAGGCACATCCAAGGCCAACATCAAATTGATGTTTTCTTCATGCTTACGCAACAAGGCATCTAACGCCTCAGCCTGTGCTTTCGTCCTTGGAAATCCATCAAACAAAAATCCATAGACCGCAGGGTTATTTACAATCACATTGTCTACCATCCCAATCACCACTTCATCTGGAACAAGTTTTCCTTCATCCATAAAGGCTTTTGCCTTCAGACCCAATTCAGTCTTACCCGCAATCTCAGATCGCAGAAGATCACCAGTAGATATGTGCTTGAAACCATATTTTGCAATGAGTTTCTCCGACTGAGTACCTTTTCCACTACCGGGGGGACCAAAAAGAATAATGTTGAACATCTTGTTCTATTTAAACGTTTATGTGATGAGTTAATGAAAGAAAATCAAGGTTTTCTTAACATCTATTTGTCGCAAATATAATTAGTTTTATGTTCTATTAGAAATTGGTTAATTATCAAATATTTATCAACCAAATTGCATCTAAGCTGATTAATTTCTCAAAAAATATCTTTTTCATTAAAAAATAATAAATCAAAAGCCAATGATCAAAAGAATACTCATTTTATTGATAATTGCAACGACCAGTTTCAGTTGCACCAATGCACAAGTAAAAACTAAAAAAACAGAAAAGAACATGTCTGAAAACAAACCCAACCCGGCTTTTTCAAGAAACAACCAAGACAAAGTGGAGCTCACGGAAGAGGACTGGAAAAAAGCATTAACGCCGGAGCAATATTATATTGCCCGTCAGAAAGGAACCGAAAGGCCCTGGACCAGTAAGTTTGAGAAGTTTGAAGAGAAAGGGACTTATTACTGTGCCGCTTGTGGTAACACCTTGTTTCAAAGCAATACAAAATTTGACAGCGGATGTGGCTGGCCCAGCTTTTTTGAACCTGTAAACAAAAAGAGCCTGATCTACACGCCGGATAATAGCGTTGGGATGCAAAGAACAGAAGTGCAATGCGGTAGATGCAAAGCCCATCTTGGTCACGTATTTGAAGATGGTCCGCCTCCAACTGGATTGCGCTATTGCATTAATGGGGTGATACTTGGGTTTGAGAAGAAGGGGTAATAGAATCAGTTGACGGTTGTCAGTTAACGGTTAACCGTCAACTGACAACTGATAACTGACTACTTTATCAAAAAACTATTTCGCCACCACCTTATCCATCTCAATAAGGATAGTTACATCAACATCCTTACCTACAACCAAACTACCAGTCTCCAAAGCCCTGTCCCACTTCAAACCAAAAGCCAAACGATCAATCGTAGTCTTTGCTTTGAAACCAGCCTTAGCACCACCATTCTGAGTATTGATTTGTCCACCAAAAGTAACATCGAAAGTTACAGTTTTGGTAACATCACGAATGGTAAGATCGCCAGTCAAGGCATATTTATTACCCCCCAATGGCTTCATCGACGTACTAGAAAACTTCATCTGTGGGAACTTTTCTGCATTGAAGAAATCATCACTCTTTAAATGTCCATCTCGCCTCTCACTATCTGTATTGACTGAGTTTATATCAACAGAAAAATTCACCACCGCATCAGACAAATCTGCTTTTGAAGCGACTAAACTGCCATCAAACATCTTGAAAGCACCTTCAACTTCTGAAACCACCATATGGGTTACAGCAAACTTTACATTAGAATGTCCTTTGTCAACCTTCCAGGTTGTTTGTGCAAATGCTCCTGTTACTGCAAAAGCCAGAATCGCTACGATACTAAGTACTTGTTTTTTCATGATTTAAATTATTTAATGTTTAAACACTAAATTAGGACGTTTATTTTAATTACCAAAATTAGCGAAAATATTAGACAGATTTAACCGTCAAATTGTTTGGTTTCAAAAAGAAATTTTTACTCAAAAATTTTATTCCATAAATTTCAGAAAATTCAAAACAAGCTCATGACAAAAAGGTCCCTTTCTCTGGTTTCAGTACTCTTGTTTGTAACAGCAATTGCATTTGGACAAAAAGTATCCCTGGATCAGTTTAAAAACTGGAAACCCAGAAATATTGGTCCCGCTGGTATGAGCGGACGAATTACTTCCATTGACGCCGTTGTGGTAGACCCCAACCAAATTTGGTTAGGCGCAGCTTCAGGAGGCGTTTGGAAAACACACAATTCCGGAGCAAGCTGGGAATCTGTTTTTGATGAACAACCTAATTTAAATATTGGCTCCCTTGCCATTCAACAATCCAATCCCTCCACTGTGTGGGTAGGCACCGGAGAAGGCAACCCAAGAAACTCCATCAATATCGGTGAAGGCATTTACAAAACCATCGATGGAGGCAAAAACTGGAGACGTATGGGTCTTGAGAAAACAAGGAATATTCACCGCATAATTATAGATCCTACCAATCCGAACACGGTATACGCGGGTGCAATTGGTAATCCTTATGCGGAGCATCCAGAAAGAGGTGTGTTCAAAACGACTGACGGTGGTGAAACCTGGAACAAGATTTTATATACGAATGATACCTCGGGTGTAGGCGATATGATCATGGATCCTTCAAATCCAAACAAGATTTTTGCAGCCATGTGGCAGCACAGAAGAACACCTTGGAGCCTAAGTAGTGGTGGACAGGGTAGCGGACTTTACATGACCTTCGATGGTGGTAAAAACTGGAAAAAACTTGGTGCGAAAGAAGGATTACCTGAAGGCAATTATGGCAGAATTGGATTGGCCATTTCCAGAAGCAACCCCAACCGTGTGTATGCGTTGGTGGAAGCAACAAAGAATGGTTTATATAAAAGTGACGATGGTGGCTTGAGCTGGACCTTGATGAACAGCAATCCGGAATTTGTTTCAACCCGTCCTTTCTATTTCCAGGAAATTGTTTGTGACCCTGAAAATGAAAATAGACTTTGGTTGATTTACCAAATGATTGGAAAAAGTGAAGACGCAGGTAAGAATTTTGAAGTGGTGATTCCTTATAATGGTATCCATCCAGATCACCATGCGTTCTGGATTCATCCAACCAACCCCAACTTCATCATTGATGGAAATGACGGTGGTATTGGCATTACGCGTGATAAAGGGAAGACCTGGGTTTTTGATGAGAAGTTACCTGTCGGACAGTTTTATCATATTAATGTAGACAATGAAATGCCTTATAACGTAATGGGTGGTATGCAGGACAATGGTAGCTGGAGAGGACCTGCTTACACTTGGATGAGTGCAGGTATTAAAAACTACTATTGGGACAACCTATGGGGTGGTGATGGATTTGATGTAATGCCAGATAAAGATGATGCCTCTTGGGTATATGCGATGAGTCAGGGTGGCTCAGTTGGTCGCTATAACGTAAATACCGGTGAAAGCTGGTACATCAAACCTTCACCTCCAGATTTGAAAACGCAATTGCGATTCAATTGGAATGCCGGTATCGCTCAAGATCCTTTTAGCAACTCATCTGTTTATTTTGGTAGTCAGTTTTTACACAAATCAACCAACAAAGGTGCATCATGGGAGATCATTTCACCAGACTTAACCACCAACGATAGTGCGAAAATCGACCAAAGAAACAATGGTGGAATTTCAATTGACATCACTGGTGCTGAAAACTATTGCACCATTATCGCTATTGCCCCTTCAGCAGTCGATAAGAATGTAATCTGGATTGGAACAGATGATGGCAATGTACAAATGACAAAAGATGGTGGTAAAACCTGGACCAACTTCCGTGGTAAAATACCTGGATTACCGCTTGGTGCATGGATTCCACAAGTCCAGGCCTCTAGATTCAATGCTGGTGAGGCTTTCGTAGTTGCAAATGATTATAGAAGAGGTGATTTTAAGCCTTATATTTTTAGAACAACCGACTATGGTAAAACATGGACAAGATTATTAGATGAGAAGAAGGCCGTTGGTTATGCGCTTTGTGTGTTACAAGATCCAACTGAACCTAATCTTATTTTTGCAGGGACAGAGCATGGATTATGGATGAGCTTGGATAATGGCGTTTCCTTCCAACAATGGAAGAATGGCTATCCAAGTGTATCAACATACGACCTTGCCATTCAAGAAAGAGAGGCTGATCTTGCAATTGCAACATTTGGTAGAGCGCTTTGGGTATTGGATGATATCCGACCACTTCGGAAATTGGCTGCCAACAAAGGGATGTTCAACAATGTACTTACTGCATTTGAAGCGCCAACTGCTGTGCAAGCACAAATTAAAAACGCGCCAGGATATGAGTGGAGCACTTGGGGAATTTGGGATGCGGACAACAGACCAACTGGCGCACATATTTCCTATTACATTAAGACAGTTGCAGACACTTCTACGAAGGCCAAAAAAGATTCCGTCTCTGTGCAGATATTCGATAACAATAACGAAGTGATCAGAAACCTCAAGTGGGCTGCGGACAGCGGTTTCAACAAAAGAACCTGGGGAATGGAAGCCAAAGGATTCCGCACACCAGGCGCTGGCGGTGGAAGACGCATGGGTGGCGGCGGTGGCCGTGGAGGAAGCGAACCAGCTGGTCAGACTGTATTGCCAGGAACTTATAAGGTAGTTATGCAATACAAAGACAGCAAAGATTCTACAATGGTTACGGTTATTGACGATCCAAGATTGGGCAACCGCAACAAAATCAAATTGGCTCAAGCTGCATTACGCGCTGAATTGAAAAAGAGTGGCGACCAACTCATAGAAATTTTGGATATGATGTCTAAAGCCGAAGATGAAAGTAAAAAAGTAGACACCTACATTTCAGGAATGAAAGGAAAAGAAATTGATTCTTTAAAAAATATGAGCAAAACCTTAAATGAAGAAATCAAGAAATTGAGGGAATTCATCAATGGCACACCACAAACAAAACAAGGCTATGGACAAGTTCCACAAGTAACCGTGATGAATCAATACCAACAGGCCAACATGGGTATCAGCTCAAAAGCAATTGAGCCTGGTGCACAAGAAAAAGCATTGGTAGATAGAGCTGCTACAATGGTTGCAGATGCAGTAAAGAAAGCCAATATCATTAAGGAAGGTATTTGGAAAAACTATATGGAAATGGTGAAAGCAACCAAGCTGGATCCATTTGGAAAATAAAGACAATGGGACTTGGGTGTCTGTGGTTGAAACCAACTACAGACATCCGAGATTTCAATTGCGGTTAAAAAGAAATTGAAATGGCTTTAGTTCTTTTAGTTTCAAAGCCTTTGAGATGGAGATTGTATCTTGGAGTATTTTATAACGGTTCAAGTCGATCAATTCATGTGCATTGCAAAGCGATGAATCGGTCTCTACACTTTGAAGCAACTGGTTGATACACGCTACCTCATGAGCGATGCTCAATTCGTTAGGACGATCCTCTTTACGCAGCAGTATTAAATCTCGTTTCAGTTTTTTCATTTTTACTAATAACCGATCAAACCTTTTTTACTCGGACAGTTACAATTGTTTTTCTTTCCAATGATGCAGGAAGTAAGTATAATGGAAAAAAACAACGACAAGAAAAGCAATGGGAAATATAAATTTCTACTTTTTCTCATGTTTACTAAAATAGGTTTTTTATGTTACATGATATAAAATTTATAAACGTTTAAAGCAGATAAAAGTTGAAAGTATTGGTTGCACCGTTAGATTGGGGATTGGGACACGCCACGCGATGTGTACCCTTGGTCCGTTTTATGGTACAACTTGGATGGAAGGTTACTCTAGCTGGTGAAGGGCCTTCGCTAACCCTTTTATCCCAAGAATTTCCTGAATTAACAACCATTCCCCTAAAGGGATACCGCATCCTATACCCAAAATCTGGTGCGCTACTCATCCCAAGATTATTAGTTCAAATTCCTAAAATATTAAAAACCATTAAGTTAGAAAACGAATGGTTGAAGGAATCCTTTGCACTGGAAAATTGGGATCTGGTGATTAGCGACAACCGATACGGACTTTACCACCCAAAAATAAAATGCATCTTCATTACCCACCAAGTTTGGGTATTGAGTGGATGGGGTAATTTCATTGATCGTGTCTTAAATAAAAAGCTACACCAATGGATCAGACAATTTAACCAATGCTGGATTCCCGATGAAAGGGAAAACGGCGGAATCGCCGGTGTACTTTCCCATCCCCCTGTTCTCTCTTCCCTGTTCCCCTGCCTACCGGCAGGCAGGCTATTCCCTACTACCTACATCGGCCCCCTATCTCGATTAACAAAACAAAACTGCACGGAGCAAAACCAAATCCTTGTGCTGTTATCCGGACCAGAACCGCAGAGAAGCTTGCTGGAACAAAAATTGCTTGAGCAAATCAAACAGATCGACGAACAGTTTTTATTTGTAAGGGGACTCCCTTCGGCAAGCCATAAGCTGGAAAACACCAGAAATGTCCATTTCGAAAACCACCTCGCATCAGCGCAGTTATCGCAAGCCATCAGTTCAGCTAAATTGGTTGTTTGTCGCTCTGGCTACTCTTCGGTAATGGACCTGCTTAAAATGGATAAAAAGGCAATTTTAATACCCACACCCGGACAGACCGAGCAATTGTATCTTGGAAAAGAACTTGCTGCTAAAAACTGGTTTGTTACTCAAAAACAAGCGGAGCTCCAGTTAAAAACTGCCATACAACTTTGCTTATCAGATACACAGGCTCGCCCATTATTAGATTTTGAAGCTTACAAGCAGGTTTTGGCAGATTTGGGCACCCAATAAAAGATTGCCGTATGGCATTTTTCTTTATCTTAATGACTTCCAAAAACTGAAATTGAATGAATATGAGAAAATTTTGTTTGGCCATCCTATTTGGATGCTTCAGCATGACCCTTTTCTCTCAGCCAACCTTCCCAGTGAATGGTGTGGGTGACGAAAGGGAAACTACCTATGCATTTAAAAATGCAACCATTGTAAAAAATGCACAACAACAAATCAGCAATGCAACCATGTTGGTGCGCAATGGAAAAATTATTGCCATTGGAACGATGGTAACTGTACCGGCAGATGCAATTGTAATTGATTGCTCGGGTAAGTTCATCTACCCCTCATTTATTGATGTGTATGCCGATTATGGCATGCCCGCACAACAAACCCAAGGTGGATTAAGAGGCTTTGGGGGTCCAGCTCAATTAACATCCAATACCAAAGGAGCATTTGGTTGGAACCAAGCCATTAGAGCCGATGTGGAAGCTGGAAAGTTATTCGTAACCGACGATGCCAAAGCAAAGCCGATGCGTGAAATTGGTTTTGGTGCAGTCCTTGCCCACCACAAAGATGGTATAGCAAGAGGTACAGGATCTTTGGTTTCTCTTGCAAACAAAAAAGAGAACCTGGTTATTCTAAAAGAAAAAGCATCCGCACACTATTCATTAAATAAAGGCACCTCTACACAAGCGTATCCTTCTTCCATGATGGGAAATATTTCACTTTTGCGCCAGACTTACTTGGATGCAAAATGGTACAAGAACAACCCAGAGAAAGAAGGTGTGAATTTGAGTTTGAATGCCTGGAACAACACACAGTCTTTGCCACAAATATTTGAGGCAAATGACAAATGGAATATTGTAAGAGCAGATAAAATTGGAGATGAGTTTGGTGTTCAATACATCATCAAAACTAATGGCAATGAATACCAGCGTGTTAATGAAATTGCTGCAACCAAATCCACTTTGATTGTACCATTGAACTATCCGATGGCGATGGACGTAGAAGATCCAAATGATGCGAGATTCGTTTCTGTCTCAGACATGAAACATTGGGAACTGGCACCTACCAACCCAGCTGCTCTTGAAAAAGCAGGCATTCCTTTTTGCTTAACCACTGCAGACCTCCGTTCTCCTGCAACGTTCATGACCAACCTCAGAAAAGCAATTGACAATGGCTTGTCTGAAACCAAAGCCTTAGAAGCACTTACTACAACGCCTGCTTCAGTATTGGGTGTATCAAATATGGTGGGAAGTTTAGAAGAAGGAAAATTGGCCAACTTCCTTATCACGACTGGCAATGTATTCAGTGAAAAAACATCGATCATCGAGAACTGGATCCAAGGTGATAAGTATGTAGTAAAAAGCGATAAGTGGAAAGATGCTGCAGGAAACTACATGCTCTCTGTTCAAAGTGCACAAGGAACTAAATCCTATACACTTCAAGTTAAATCCGCTTCTGCTGCGAATGTAATTGCAACTGATACAGTAACTTCTAAATTTACTTTCGATGGCAAAATGGTGAAAATCAATTTCGCTCCGGAAAAGAAATCAAGGAACATGATTCGCCTCAGCGGTATGTCTAACGGCGATGTATGGAATGGTTATGGAGAAGACAACGAAGGAAATAAATTAACATGGACCGCTACTTTAACCAATGCTGTTGCTGAAACAAAAATAGATACTGCAAAAAAGAA
>CAMDFC010000046.1 GCA_945897185.1 Chitinophaga pinensis
TTGTTCCATTCAAAACCATTTTGCCATATGTATTGGGTGAGTATGGATTAATGATTGGGGCACTTAATATTATCGGCAATATTGCGTTTCTCGTCCCAATTGGTTTTCTTCTGCCATTTGTCTTTGCGCGCATCGATTGGAAAAAATCGCTGGCTCTTGCCGTTTTAGCAGGCATGTTAATCGAACTAACGCAAGTCGTTTTACACGTTGGTATTTTTGATATTGATGATGTGATTTTAAATGGATTGGGAGTCATGGTTGGTTTTTGGATGTATTTATTGTTTCAGAAAACAAAACAGCAATGGCGGTTTTAATTTGTGCAATCAAATAAATAGGTATAATTTTATTCCATAATACGTATTTCATATTTTAGTGTTTAACAATTATAATTAAATTAAAACTGTCTATGCAAGGGAAAAAGATGACATTAATGGTATTTATTACCCTGTTTATATTTTCCACATCACTGCTTGCACAAGATACCAAAGTAAAGCCTGTACTTTTTGATGGTGTGATCAATGTTGGTTATATTAATAATGGCGGATATATCAATTTCTCTGGACCAAGTTTGAGTATAGCCCACAAGAATTCAAAATTAAGTTTTGGCATGCTTCCGGGACTTCGATATAAAGTGGATAATGGCCCAGGCCCATTTAGAAACCCTTCCGTATTTCCTAATCTCGGATTTGGTTTTACATACAGTTATAAATTTTTCTCATTACAACTTCCCTTTTATTCCAATTTGAAAACACCTACAAGTAATGGTGGCTGGCATATGGGTTTTGGAGTGGGGTATCGCATTAATGCATGGAATAAGAAAAGTTGAGATTGCACTTTGAACAGTCTAGGTAGAGATTGGCATAATGGTGACATATGTTTGTCATACCTTTCCTTCTAAGTATGTATTGCGAAATATTCACTAACTTAAAGAACAATTATATTTTATGGGATTCCACATCAATAAAAAAACAGAAGCAAAAAACGTTTCTAAAACGGCGAAAGGACTTCCTCAGGCGGGTGCTTCGAAATTTATCGCAAAATCAAACACCAAATCATCCGGTGCCATGAAGAAACCAATCAAAACTGGCGGAGCAAGAGGGAGTTGATACTTTTTGTTAGTCGGAAAATCAATTTTTATTAAACCTATCATTGTCATTCTATTTTTATTTATTCCAGTTTCTTGGGCTTCGTGTGTATTTTAATAACCGATGGTTAAAATAGCTTTCGATCCAATATATGCCCATCCTCTGCCGGAAAACCACCGTTTTCCCATGATGAAATACGAGCTTATACCAGAGCAATTAATACATGAAGGAACCTGTAGTGAAATAAATTTTTTTAACCCAGGTAGCTGCTCTAAAGAAATCGTTTTGTTCACGCATGACGAGGCGTACTTCCATAAATTATTGAATCAAAAACTGAGCCCTTCCGAACAAAGGAAGATTGGCTTTCCGCAATCCACTGCACTCATTGAGCGGGAATTGATTATTACACAAGGCACAATTGAAGCATCTTTGTACGCATTGGAAAATGGAGTAGCCTTAAATGTTGCAGGTGGCACACACCATGCCTTTGCAGATCGTGGCGAGGGTTTCTGCCTTTTGAACGATCAAGCAGTAGCTGCTAACTACTTATTAAGACAACAATTGAGTAGGAAAATCCTAATTATCGATTTGGATGTGCATCAGGGAAACGGGACTGCCAAACTCATGGAAAATGAACCAAGGGTTTTTACGTTTAGTATGCATGGTGCATCAAACTACCCTTTTCATAAAGAAAAATCGGACCTCGATATTGGTTTACTAGACGGCACAACGGGTGAAACCTATTTGTCTATTCTCTCTGAAAATTTACCTAAACTGATTGAATTAGTTAAACCAGATTTTGCTTTTTATCTAGCGGGGGTTGATATCTTGAGTACGGACAAATTTGGTAAACTTCAGGTAAGCATTGAGGAATGCAGGCAAAGAGATGAGTTTGTATTTACGCAGCTCAAAAAACACCATATTCCAGTAACAGTTGTATTGGGAGGAGGCTATTCTCCAGAAGTTAAAACAATTGTGGAAGCACATTGCAATACCTTTCGGTTGGCTGTAAACCTATTTGATTAATTCTTTAATTATAACTTTCAATCTATATTTCTATTTAACTATTATAGCACACTGGCTAAAGTATAATAGTTTACTTTTGTATTCAACTATAAATATATAATATGACAAACCTTTCAATAATCGCACAGATTCTTGTTGCATTGGCAATATTAATAATTTGGGTGTTCAGATTTTATAATGTAGAAAAAGAATTCAAGTCGTATGGTTTAAGTGATTTAACACGTAATCTTGTAGGGGCTTCAAAAATTGCTTTGTCAACATTACTGATAGCAGGTATATGGCATAAAGATTTGTTATTCGTCTCATCTTTATTGATGGCCTTTTTGATGGTAGCAGCACAATATTATCATTTTAAAGCAAAGCATCCATGGCTTTATTTTGTACTTTCTTTCATATTGCTTCTTTTGTGCCTTTTCATTGCTGTAGTATCAAATAAATATATTTAATGTGACCCTAAATAATCTACTAATTATCTTTTCAAGTAGTTCGTTTTTGTTTTATGGGATCAATTATTTTCTGTCATCAAAGATGAAAGGAGAGTTTAAAAGGTTTGGTTTAGAGAAGTTTGGAACAACAACAGCTATAATGGAACTGTTAGGTGCTGTTGGTTTACTTGCTGGGTTAAAGTATTATCCTGTTTTAATTGTATCATCTGCAGGTCTCGCTTTATTAATGTTCCTAGGTGTATTGGTAAGGATAAAAATGAAAGATTCATTTTGGTTAACATTACCGGCCTTGTTTTATTTTATCTTGAATTTATTTATTTTGGGACTATCAACTTCGTAAATCAATAGAAAAGTAGAAGCGAAAAACGTTTCTTAAACCGTAAAAGGTCTTCCTCAAATCGGGACTTCAAAATATATTTTAATAAGGCTATACTCATGTATTTAAATAAGCGAATAGTTATAATCGGTGGTGGTTTAAACGGCCTGGTATAGGCATACTTACATTCAAAAGAGCATATTCATGCAATAATTTTATAGGCTTCTCCAAGATTGGGCGGAAGAATACAGACCTTGAAAGGAAATTTTCTGGATATCTGGAATGTGCTGTATTTTAAAACATACACTTATCATTAACTAGTTAATTTTAATTAATCGCTATCCTTATGAGATATATCAATCTGCTGTTAATCTTATTGTTCATTTCAATAGTAAATATTCATGCACAGGATAGTGCATTTGCTAGCAGTACTTCGATAGAATTGAAAACCAGTTCAGGAACTATTTACGGAACACTTTTAGTACCGACTAATATAAATACCAAGATTCCTGTTGCATTAATTATTGCTGGTTCTGGGCCTACTGACCGAGATGGGAATAACCCAGTAATGAAAAACAATTCATTAAAGCTGTTGGCTGAGTCACTTGCAAACATGGGTATAGCATCGGTGCGTTTCGACAAGCGTGGAATTGGAGCGAGTAAACAAGCTGCAAAATCTGAATCCGCATTAAAATTTGACGATTACATACAAGATGCTGTTGGATGGATTGATTTAATTAAGCAGGAAAACTTGTTTTCCAAAATCATCGTTATTGGACACAGTGAAGGATCGTTAATTGGCATGAATGCAGCAAAAGCGGCAAATGGATTTATTTCTTTGTCGGGTGCTGGAAATAGCGCAGATTTTATTTTAAAAAATCAGTTAAGCGCCCAAGGAAAACAAATCCAGGACATTTGTTTTCCTATCATTGATAGTTTGAAAGCAGGAAAATTAGTATCAAATATTAATCCGATTTTAAATAGTCTATTTAGAGAAAGCGTTCAGCCTTATATGATTTCTTGGTTCAAACACAATCCCCAAGCTGATTTAGCCCAGCTCAACTATCCATGTTTAATAGTGCAAGGTGATAATGACTTACAAGTAAGTATTAAGGAAGCAAAATTACTTGCAGCCGTAAGCGATAAGCATAAATTGGTGATTATTGAAAAAATGAATCATGTTTTAAAAACCATAGATAGTAGCGCGCGCGCCGTTAATCTTGCTGCTTATGCTAACCCGACCATGCCTATTTCAACAGCATTGACTGAAGCGATTGTAAATTATATAAAAGAATAGATTTACAAATAATGTAAGTGTCTATGTTTTCATCTTGTTTCAACTGGTTAAAACCCTTTTTGTAGCAAACCTGGTTGAAAAGAAAAAACCACCTATGAAACGAATCATAAGTGGTTGATTTTCAAGTGGCCCCACCTGGGCTTGAACCAGCCCCGATAGCTATTGGGGACCTGATTATGAGGGTTTTTTGGTGGTTTTCTATACTTTTTCTTTTATTAATAATCAATAAGATACAAGATTGAAATAGATCTATTTTTCTCATATTTCACATCTTTTAACCCGGTTTTGGTGAAAACCTTGCCCGGAACTTGGCCGGGGATTTTTAAGGTCAGTAAGCTTTTAAGTTAACTCCTAAGCTATCGGGAAAAAGGGACACTTACAGGGTTGCTGTTCATATTTCTTGTATTAATATTTTCTACACAAAAGATTTACCTTTATAGTTGTTAATTCTTACATAATATTTCAAAAGAGTAATCTTAAATATATGAAACCCACAATCTTTCTTTTTTTCTTAATCCTCATAAATACTTCTGCTCATTCCCAAAATAGTCCAGAAGTATGTTATAATCCTAATCTAGTTAAGGATACTACAAAAAAAAGTATCACTTCAATGGCTTTTCAAATAGTCAACGGTGATAGCATCAAAATTAGTTACCATTCTCCTGGTGTTAGAAAACGTATTGTATGGGGAGGATTAGTTCCTTTCGATGAGGTTTGGGTGACCGGCGCTCATGATGCAACATATATAATAATGCCAAAGTCGTTTGAAGTTGGTGGCAAAACAATCCCCTCAGGCAAATATGCGTTTTTTACAATCCCTGGAGAAAATGAATGGACATTAATTATAAATAAAAACTGGAAACAACATCTAGCATCAGAATATGATGAGAAAGAAGACATTGTAAGAGTTAAGGTGAAACCGAAAAAAGTTGATCACACAGAGAGACTTCAATACTATATTGAAATGCCAAATAACATGGAGGGTAAAATCGCTGTTGCTTGGGAAAAAATCAAAGTGGAGTTACCTTTTAAGTTTAAAAGCTAGTTAAAGAAAACACATAAAATAAATTCTTTTGTCAGATAAACGGGTATGCAAATACTTAAATTTACAGAAATAACAGAACAATTAAAAAGTATAGTGAAATGAAAAAAATATTAATTCTTTCAGTCATTTTATTGATTTCAGTAATAGCAAATTCCCAAATCATCAAGGCTGAATTAACAGCAACAGGTCTTACCTGCTCAATGTGTTCAAAAGCAACTTACAAGCAGTTAACATCTATACCAGAGGTGGAAAAAGTTGAGCCTGATTTAAACAATACAGCCTTCATACTTTTTTTTAAAAATGGAAGCCCAGTTAATATAAGCGACCTTAAAAATAAAGTTGAAGAAGCGGGTTTTTCGATTGGCGAATTGCTGGTCGTATTCAATTTCAAGAATCAGCAAGCAGAGAATAATTCTACTTTTACTTTGGATAATATGACATATACTTTTATGGACACTAAGGCTGGTATTTTAAGTGGAGAAGTAAAAGTGAAAATTCTTGATAAGGGTTATGTTGTTGAAAAGGAGTACAAGAAACTTTCCAAGATGATAAACCAATATCCTTCATACGCTAGTGTCAGCAACAATTTATATCATATTAAGACATTCTAAAATGAAATACATATACATTGTTTCATTTCTATTGATTAACCTCAGTGCATTTTCTCAAGAATTGTTTGTGTTTACTGAACCCGCCAGCAACATGCCAGGAAAGTCGTTGGGATTCAGAGACATGAATGCTTTCATGTATGAAAAAGATGGTAAATTGAATTACCATAATATGCCTGAACTAATGTGGGGAATAAATAAAAAATGGATGGTCCATGTTCAGGGATTTATCAGCAACAGACAGGAAGGTGGGTTTGAAACTGAAGGTGGTAGTTTATATGCTAAGTATCGTTTTTTCAGTGAAGATGCCATACAAAGTCATTTCAGAATGGCGTTATATGGGCGATACAGTCTCAACAAGGCTGACATACACCAACAGGAACTAGAAACAATGGGACATAATACAGGCTACGAGGCTGGATTTATTGCTACAAAATTGTTGCACAAAGTTGCTATAAGTAGTTCGCTTAGTTATGAAAGAGCTTTGGATAATGGACCGAAATATAAGTTTCCAACAACAGAGAGTAATAGTGCCATGAATTATACTTTGTCTGTGGGTAAACTGATGCTACCCAAAACTTATACAAGCTTTAAGCAAACAAATGTCAACCTCATGCTCGAATTTCTTGGTCAGCGATTGAACCAAAACAAAAAGTCATACCTGGATATCGCCCCTTCAATACAATTTATAATTAACAGCCAGGCAAGGATTGACGTTGGATACCGTCAAGAAATATATTCTACTATGGAACGAACTGCACCAAATGGTATGGTCTTGAAATTTGAGTACACATTTTTTAATGCTTTTAAGTAGGCATTTGAAACTTATAACCTGGCCGGAACTTACCCCAAACAAAAAGGGTCCATGCCTTTAACAGCATAGACCCTTGATATTGTTGCCTTTCGGCTGTGGGCCCACCTGGGCTTGAACCAGGGACCACCTGATTATGAGTCAGGTGCTCTAACCAACTGAGCTATAGGCCCAAGAACAATAAATGTTCTAAGGACTGCAAATTTAAGGAATAAATTGAAAGTTTAAGAACCTATGAGTTTTTCAATCATTTTTCTACTTTTCCAGTTTTTTATTTCTCTTTCTCTTTTGTAAGCCTGTTCCTTTGAATCAAAGATTTCCTGGTGTACAATTACCCAATCATTTGCCCTTCCCGTAAAGCCCTTATGATTAGCTAAATGTTTTACAAGTCTTTGTTGTAAATCAGCAGTATGCCCGATGTAATACTTGTCAAGATTTTTCGAAAAAATGATATAAGTGGTAAACATTTGTCTTGAAGCGGGTCCATCCCGACTGGAAGTCGGGATGCTCTAACCAACTGAGCTATAGGCCCAAGAACAATAAATGTTCTGAGGACTGCAAATTTAAGGCAAATAATTTCATTTATTAACTATAGGGTTATGGGTAAAGAAAAACTAATTTTGTGCCAATAATTGAGTTTATGAAATATTCACGCTTACATTTATTATTGGCGCTATTTTTTATAAATACTGCAGTATTTGGCCAAGAAAATAAGGCAGATTCTGCCATTTTCAAATCCACCATCGACGAAGTGGTGGTTATTGGTACCCGAGGGGGTACCAGAATCAGGACGGAATCTCCAGTACCAGTGGATGTAATTCGAGTAGGTGATTTGATTATGAATTCTGGTCGAATGGACCTCACAGCCAACCTCAATTTCGCTGCTCCTTCATTCAACTTTAATAAACAATCAGGAACTGATGGAGCTGATCATGTGAACATTGGTACATTGAGAGGGTTAGGTCCTGATCAGACCCTTGTGCTGATCAATGGGAAACGCAGACACAGTATTGGATTGGTAGCAATCTTCGGGACAAGAGGCCGTGCTAACTCGGGTGTTGACCTCAGCAGTTTTCCTCAAATAGCGGTCGATCGTGTTGAAATTCTACGAGACGGGGCATCTGCTCAATATGGCTCTGATGCCATCGCTGGAGTTATCAACCTACAATTGAAAAAAGGGGTCAGCGATTGGAACATCATGACAGGAGTAAGCGGGTATTTAGATAAAAAGTTTAATACCTATCAATTTCGCAATAACAATGATTACTTGTACAAAGGACCAATTGATGGCGTTGCAAGTACATTCACTGCAAATAAGGGGTTTACACTTGGTAATAGAGGCGGTTTCTTTAATCTATCATTGGAAGTGGTTAACCAGGAAAAAACATTCCGTCAGGCAGCTTCAAATGATATCAATGATAAATATGGTTTGCCTTTAAAGAATACAATTCGTCAAGGTTTTGGTGACGCAGCATCACTTTCTACAGGTGCTTTTTTTAATCTGGAATTACCCGGAAACAAGAATGGTAAATTCTATGCCTTTGGTGGCGTCAATAAAAAAAAATCTGATGCATATGCCTTTACCAGAAACTGGAAAAGCAGTCCAAATCGTTTCCCACGCAATTCAGACGGCTCCATCATTTTCGTCCCAGATATCATGTTCAGAACTGGTGCAGGAGATACCAGTTTTAATCCACGTATTCAAACTGAAATCATCGATTTGTCTCTAGCGGCAGGCTATAGTACTATTTCAAAAAAGGGTTGGAACTGGGATATCAGTAATACCATCGGTTATAATAGTTTTCATTATTATGGATACAACACATTCAATGCATCAATCATTGGTGATGCATCAAAAACATTTTTTGATGATGGTGGTTTCAGATTTTTACAAAACACGTTAAACATTGATGCATCAAAACAATTTGGAAAAGAAAACGCTGGAGGTCTGGCGGTTTCATACGGTGCAGAATTGAGGTACGAAAACTATAGTATTCAAGCAGGCGAAGAAGCTTCCTATAAAGCTTATCCCGGAGTACCTGGGTTAACCCGTCAAAGTCCTGGTGCACAAGGTTTCCCAGGATTTAGTCCAGCTGACGTAACCAACGAAAATCGTCTTGTCAGTGGTTTATATGGCGATGTTACCTATACGCCAAATAACAAATTACTCATCACAGGTGCAGTCCGTTTTGAAAACTATTCAGATTTTGGTGCAGTAGCTAAATTTAAAACTTCTGCACGCTATAAAGTAACTAATAATTTTAACCTAAGAGGTTCAATAAGTACTGGTTATCGTGCACCTTCTCTGCAACAAAAATATTTCAGCAATACTGTTTCGGCATTTTCTAACGGTGTATTGGTTCAGAATAGAGTTGCCAATAATAATGATGAACTTACAAGACTTGCAGGCATTCCTGAATTGAAACAAGAGACCTCATTAAATGGAAGTTTCGGATTTACCTGGAAGCCAACACCAGCATGGTCGGTTTCGGTTGATGGGTATAACATCAAGATGAAAGATCGTGTTGTTTTATCAGGACAATTTACTGTCACTGATCCTGCCATATCAACAGCCCTAAGAAATAAAATGCTTGATTTAGATGTAGTGGCTTCTCAGTTTTTTGCTAATGCAGTAAACACTACAAATAGGGGATTGGATGTTGTTATTTCGTATAAAAAATTGATCAAAAAAGACCAGTCGCTCAATCTGTTGTTCGTTGGAAACTTTCAAGCTATTTCAATCGATAAAATCAATGTGCCGACTGAATTGCAGAACAGTAAATATGTTACAGATCCGTATTACACCTCAAGAGCAAAATATTTTTCTGGAGAAATTCCAAGTACTTTCTTCAACACACGTGAAATCTATTTCATGAAGGCATCTGCTCCTAGAAGTAAGTATGCAATCAGTGCTGATTACAATTGGAAGAAAATACTGTTTGGGGCACGATTTACTTATTTTGGAAAATTGGAGCTGACAGGATTTGGCGACCCTGATTACGATGGAATTTATCCCATGGTGCCGGTTGATGATCGTGCTGCCTCACCAAATGCGGTCGACTTTAACAATGGTAAATATGTACCTGAAATTTTTACTTCTTCTGGAAAATTCACAACAGATATATATATCAACTGGCACATTTTCAAGCCATTACATTTTATAGCTGGTGTTGACAATCTATTTAACGTTCATCCTGATTTAGCGGTGAACCCTCAAGCCAAATACTGGGCGGGTAACAATGAAACAGGGGGTCCCTGGGATGGTGTTCAGATGGGGTATAATGGGATGAGAATTTTCACTAGATTGCAGTTCAGATTTTAATCATTATACCATTTTTAAGTTAAACCTAACAACATGAACAGCTTAATTTCAAAAGTATCGTTGGTGCTTCTTGTGCTGACTTTCACTTTCATTCAGAGCTGTGAAAAACCATCCAAATTTAAGACGCTATCACAAGTTAACGAACAGCGTAAGGTTTCTATCTTTTTGACTGATGGGCCAATGGACCTCAAAAGTGTATTTATTGATGTTCAGAAAGTCGAGGTAAAAATTGATAGCGACAGTTCTTCTTCAAACGATGATGATGACGACGACGATGATAAAGATGATGATGATCATCTAAGTGATAGTGACAAACACGGTGAGTGGAAAACATTAGTTTTTACTCCAAAAGTGATTGATGTTCTCAAGCTACAAAACGGTGTTGAAATGCTATTAGGTAGTATTGAAGTTTTACGAGATGTTGAGAAAGTAAGAGTTACACTAGGTGCTAACAATTCTGTAATCGATGAAGACAGTGTGTCTCATCCGCTCAATTTAATTAATAGTACCAACAACTTGCTCTACATTAAAATTGGAGATGATGATTGTGATAGAAATGATACTACTAAATCTGATGAACTTCGAATTGACTTTGATTTGTCTAAGTCAATAAAATATGTTGCTGGAAAATATTATATAAGTCCAAAATTGCAGCCTTTCAGTAATGTCGGATATGGTGAAATTGAAGGAAAGGTTTTACCGGAAGGTATCAAAGCAAAAGTGACTATTTCAAACGGACAAGGTGAACCTAAGATTGGTAATCCAGATAAAAAAGGACGTTTCAGGGTTAGGGGTTTAAAAGAAGGAACCTATTCTGTATTGTTTGAAGCACCCGGCAAAACTTCTAAAACGGTAAATAATATCGTAGTTAAAAAAGGGAAAGATGTTGAATTGAGCACTGTTTCACTAAACTAATCAATCGATCATAGTTTTTCAAAAGGCGCTAATGTTTTAGCGCCTTTTTTTTGATCATACCACCCTTAGTGTCTTTGATACTGCTCATCACTACAAAGGCATTGGGGTCAATTGTTTGAATCTCAGTATTGAGTTTGTTCATTTCTAGACGGGTGATAATAGTAAATAAAATATTGACTTCTCCCATTTCTCCTCTTGTGCCAAATCCTTTTTCTCCTTTATATACGGTGATGCCCCTTCCCATTTTTTCAATAATCATTTGCTTGATTTCCAAATAATGAGTGGATACAATGGTTACACCCATGTATTCATCAATACCATCTACAATGAAATCCAGCATTTTGGAGGCAGAGAGATAAGTGATCATGGAATACATGGCAATTTCAATAGAGAGCAAATAGGCGGCAGCAGAGAATACAAAAACGTTGATCAAGATAATGATATCGCCAATGGTGGTGCCTAATTTTCTACTTAAAAAAATTGCCAAAATTTCTGTGCCGTCAATAACTGCGCCTCCTCTTACTGCAAGTCCAATCCCTGTACCTAAAAAGAATCCTCCAAATACCGCAACTAAAAGATTGTCGTCTGTCACATTAGGAAACTCCACATTTGCCAAACATAGTGCGAGTCCCGTTATAGCAAGTGCCGTTTTTATAGCAAAGGCCTTGCTCACTACCCTATATCCCATAAAAATAAAAGGGATATTAACACAAATGATGAGAAAATAAAGCGGTATTCCAGTTGTATTTGAAATTAACAAAGAGATACCTGTTGCGCCACCATCTACAAATTCATTACTCAGCAAGAAGCCTTTAAAACCAAAAGCTGCAGAAAATATTCCGGCAGTCACCAAGATAAAATCCTTGAAATTTCTTTTGGTTAGAATGGCCAATTCTCGGTATCCCTTGGCATAGGTATATGGACTAATCTCAATACCCTTTGCGAATTTGCTCCGCAGCGTTGTTAAGGCGATGATCTTTTTTAACAATCTACCCATTTCCATAAACTCTAAGTTATGTAGTTTATAACCAAGTTATACCTGAAAAAATGTCAGATTTAACGTCAGGGGCTAAATGGGAGTTTTATAGAGTACTAACTTCTTTTATTCATTATTTCTATTGATTAATGTCATTATCAATCCTACTTTACATTTTTGTTGCGGTGTAATAAATTGCTCATATTCCCTTAAAGATTTGGAAACATCTCATCTATAATTTGCATTCATGAAAAAAGTGACGCTCGCTTTTTTTGTGATTTTTTGCAGCATTCTTATATATAAGCTTGCCGACCAATACATTTTTAGTTGGCACTATGTTTATGCTCCTCCAATTCCATTTCAAGGTGATTCGATTATTAACCCATATCTAGGTGTCAAGGGGAATAATGTGCAAGTAGCAAACTTTCACGCACATACAAAAAATGGAATTTTAAACGGTAAGGGTAGTCCAATTGATCTGTATTCCAAGTATGATAGTATTGGCGTTGATATTCATCCAGTTTCTCAATACCACAATATTGATACAAGTGGCTTATCGAATACAGGGTATATTCCTGTATATGAGCATGGTTATAATATTGGCAAAACACATCAGCTAATAATTGGTGCAAATAGGGTGATTAACAAAGACTTTGTATTTTTTCAAACTTTACACAACAAACAAGAAATATTAGAACGACTTTCTTACGATTCAAACAATGTTATAGTACTAACTCATCCCTCATTGAATCAAGGGTATACTTTAAGAGACCTTAAATACTTACACTTTTATGATCATCTGGAAATATTGAGTCCATATGCAAATTCAACATCGTATTGGGACACTGTTCTATCTGCTGGGAAGAAAATATTTGTGGTAGCAAATGATGATACACATGATGTTTTCAACAATAATGAACTGGGTCGTTTTGTTAATTTGATTTATTCTCCAGATAATAATGCTCAAAATGTGATCAAGGCGCTAAAAAACGGAAGCCACGCTGTTGTCTGGCTTCCTCAAAAAACTGGGGAAAGTTTAATTCAAAAAAGGAAGAAAATTGAAAACATAAAGCAAGTATTTCAAGAGATGGAGATAAGAGACTCCTCTTTGTATTTGTCATTTTTAAGGACTGTCGACACGCTCGTTTTATTTGGGGATGCCGGTAAATTGTTACAAGTAAAACAAAGCGTTTCATCTGCACGATTTACTCTGCCAAGCAACCTAACTTACGTGAGGGTTGAAGCCAGATTCAAAGATGGGACTAAATTATTATTTAATCCAGTGTATAGAAGTAACGCTGCCATTAATGCATCTAGAAATGAATTGGCCACTGCGTTCGTAAATAGGGATAGTAATAATAATTCAACCAATAGAATAGCCTCTATTTCGTTAATAACATTAGTCGGACTAATTGGATTCACCTTAAAGAAATGGAAAAAGATATTTTCCTGGACTGTAATCAATGAAAAACTTGCTTAAATCATGATTAAGCAAAGCAGTTTTATTGGAATTGTATTACTCGTTTTTGTTCTTAGGGTACTGATTGCCATTTATTTGCCACTTGGGAATGATGAAGTTTATTACCTACTCTACGCGCGTTTTCCTTCCTATCATTATTATGATCATCCTTTAATGATTGGATGGTTCTTAAAATTATTTTCTTTTAATTTATTGTGGGAAAACAACTTAGGTTATAGATTATTTGCAATAGTCTTATCTATTCCTACTGTTTTTTTTATTTATAAATCAATGGTCGTTATTTCTAACCAAAGCGCAGCTCAAATTGCTGTTCTGCTTTTTCTTTCATCTATTTATAATTTTGTAATTGCAGGTGTATTTGTAATGCCTGATGCGCCAATGTTGTTCTTTTGGACTTTATCCCTTTATCTCGCCATCTTAACTTTTTTTGATAGGAACAAAATAGGCCAAGTTGAAGAAAAGTATTTTATCCCACTCTGTTTTGCATTAGGATTAACCTGTCTTTCAAAATTTCATGGCATATTTTTAATATTCGGAATTCTCGGCTTTATTTTCTTTTACCGAAGAAGCTTTCTAAAAAGCTGGACCTTTTGGGAAGGGATTGTGATCTTAATTCTATTTTCTTTTCCAATTATTTATTGGAACTACAATAATGATTGGGTCCAATTTGATTTTTACAGTAATAGAGTTCCTGAAGCACTCAATTTCAAATTTAGTGGAATTGGGAAGGAGCTAATTGGACAAATCGCCTATACCAATCCATTTGTATATTTTTTTATAATTACGTTTGCAATACTTAAGTATAGAAAGATAAAAAGAATCAATACCAAGGCTTTCCTTTTGTGGACTTCTTTGCCATTTATTTTTGCAGTCTTCTTTGTTGCTCTTTTTAAGGAAACATTACCCCATTGGAGCGGTCCTTCCTATGTTTCTCTAATTATGCTTTCAAGTTTAGTCGCAGATGGAGTAGCAGCTCAATGGAAATTGATTTCTTGGATTCGTCTAAGCCTTTTTTCAGTAGTTATTATTTCTATCTTGGGATTTACATTGATTAATTTTTATCCGGGTACTTTAGGCAATAAAAAAGACTCGGATAAATATGGGACTGGCGACTTTACTTTAGATATGTATGGGTGGAACTCTATCGGAAATAAAATCAGGGATAAAATTGATGAGCGCCATTTGAATAATTTAGTTATGGTGTCAGACAATTGGTTTCCAGCTGCTCATATAGACCAATATATCTGTAGAGAGGCTAAAATACCCCTATTTGTACTTGGTGAAATAACGAGTACACATCATTATAATTGGGTTAATCAAGCAAGAGGCGGTTGGCAATCAGCCGATAGTGCGTTAACAATAGTGCCAAGCAATTATTTTAGAGATCCAGCTATTTCCTTCAAAAATTACTATTCAAAAGTTGATAAAATAGACCTCATCCCGCAATATCGAAATGGAGAGCTAGTTCGTTATTTCCACCTTTATCTACTATCCGGAGTTGTAAAAAAATAAGACACGTAATACTCCATCTCACCTTAATTCTTAATTTTCCT
>CAMDFC010000047.1 GCA_945897185.1 Chitinophaga pinensis
ATTAACGCAGAAAACTTGATAAGCTCATCACGTAAAACAGCAAGTATATTAGAGAATCCACCACGCACTTGATTCAGCGCTGTTTCTTGTGCAGCCTTGGTTCCAGATGCAATTAGATCAGCAACGGCTTCTGCTTGTACCAAATCCATCTTACCATGCAAGAAGGCACGCAAAGTGAATTCACCGGGTGTGGCGAGACGAGCGCCTTTTTTAATACAGGTCTCTATAATCTGTTGCAGAATGAAAGAAGAACCGTGGCAAGAAATCTCTACCACATCTTCACCCGTGTAAGAACGTGGAGATTTAAACAAGGAGACAACCACTTCATCTAATTTTATATCTCCATCTACAAGAACACCAACATGAAGCGTATTGGCCTGTTGATTGATCAATTGTTTAGAGGGAAACATTATATCAACCAGCTCAATTGCACCTTTTCCACTTAACCTTATTACACCAATTGCACCCACCCCTTGAGGAGTTGCTAAAGCGACAATAATATCATTCCATTTGAGATCAGACATGCAGCAAAATTAAGTTGTATTGCGCGGTATAGAAATAAAAAAAGTCGTTCCGCAAATGCGGAACGACTTAACTATTGTAAAAGTGAGTTGACTATTCTTCAGCCAATTGGAAGGTAACAGGCTGGCGACGGTAGGCTTTTACCTTTCTACCGTTCTGAACAGCCGGTTTCCATTTTGGACCTTTTCTAATTGCATTCACAGCAATTTCAGCCAGTTTAGAGTTTGGAGGTAGACAGTTTCCAACACCTGCTTCACTGCAAGGCAAGGCACGCACCTCACTAACCACACCCTCATTATCCACAATGAAAAGGACAACAACTGTGCCAGAGCGACCATCATCTTGAAGCTCATCGATGTTTCTTTCAATTTCACGTGTAACGTAGCGGGTCCAACCATTGGTTCCACCAGGGAACTCTGCGTCAATCTCCACCTTCGTAAATATTTTGTCGTAGTCATCCTTAGCAGGACCTTCAACAACTGAACTTTCTACTGGAGGAGCAACAATACCATCATCTTTGGCACCATCTTGATTTACTGTACCGATTTTGGTATCTTCTAATTTTTCTACTTCCGGTGGCTTCTCGTCTTCCTTAACATCTTCGTCTTTTACCACTTTTGGAGGAGTAAATTTTGCCATTTCCACTTTTGGAGGCTCCGGTGGCTTGGGAGGAGGAGGTGGCGGTGGTTCTAGTGGCTCATCTTGTTTAATTTCTTCCAATTGTACTTCCTTGATTTGAACTTGCCCTTTTTTTGAGCCAAGATCCAAAGAAGAAATGAAAGAAAGTAGCAAGATCAAAAGTGCAAATGCTACAGTAAGTAACAATGCATTACGAAGCCTCTTGTTGTAGCCCGTACGCAACTCATAAGCACCATAGCTCTTGTTTCTTCCATCAAAGATGAGATCGACCAAGTCAGCGCCTAAAATTTTATTTGCATCCATTGTAATGCTTTTTTAAAAGATTCAATTTTTCTTTAAATTTTATACAAATCACTTGATACCAGCTGCTGCTTCAGTTATCTTGACCAATTGATACTCAACATCAGAAATATCCACCATTGCATATCGCTTGATCTCGTTGATGGTCATTTCGTCTAAAATATCTACTGTGTTCTTGTAAGTAGCATCACTTGAAGGCTTAATGATGATTACAAGGTCTTCTGGATTTGTACTCTGCTTTTTACGGATGATTTCATTCCTGATTGTTTTGAAAGAAGCCGAACGGAAATTACCTGGCGAAGCTGGGTCCATTCCTTCATAAAAATAAACCACATCTTCTTTGCCAAGCAAAAGCGTGAAGGCACCTGACTCCTTTACTTTATTCTGGTCTTCTGGCTTATCTACATCCTTTGGCATGTATAAATTCATTGCCGTAGGCTGAGACATTGTTGTGGTGAATATGAAGAAAGTGATCAGCAAGAAACCCAAGTCCACCATCGGTGTCATATCTACCTTGGTAGACATTTTCTTGGCCTTCTTAACACCTGGACCTTTTTTGTGTCCGCCACTATCACCACTTGTATCAATACTTGACATATTCGGTAATTTTTAATTTATTAAACTCATTTTTTTCCGTCAACCTGATTTTGTCGGGTTGCAAACAAAGCTGTACCCGGAGGTGCATCTTCAGGAGATGTTACAAGCAGAAATTTATTCTGGTCGTTCTGTTTGAATGCATTGAGTACATTTTTAAAAGAAGGATACTTTGTATTGTTGTCCGACTTAATCAACAGATTTAGTTTTTTTCCTGAATAAGCAACGAGTGCCTCTCTTACCCATAGGGTTAATTCACCACCGGTTGAATCTGCGCAAGGAATTCCTGCTTGTGCTTTGAGGGCAGTCTCATAATTCTCAGCATCAGGATCCAAAGAAAGCAAGCTTTTCAACTGAGTGAAAGGAACACCAACACTAGGTGATTTTACAAAGTTCCTTATTTCTGCGGCATCCAATCCCAAACCTCGAGATTGGTTCATGCTTTGAATCAGTGTTTGTTTTAACTTCTCGTTATCCAAAGAAATAAAAACCCTGCCGTCTTTGTCAATTGACACCATAAAGGCATCTTTTTCAGGCAATGCCGTAGAAGAAACTGAGTTTGGAGTGGTTACCTCCACAGGCTCTTCGGGCTTGAATTTGGTTGCCAGCATGAAAAACGACAGGATAAGGAATGCCACGTCCACGAATGGAGTCATGTCATTATCCGGCGCATGTTTTTTTATCTTGACACTTGGCATGTTTACATTTTTAAGATTAAGATGCTAATTCATTTTAAATTCCACGAGGGAAATTAAAATTATTTGTATTGAGAAACGAAACTCTGGGTCAAGGTGAAGCCAGACTCGTCAATACCATAAGTAATAGAATCAATCTTGGTTGTAAACACGTTGTACATCATCAAGGCTACCGATGAAGTTCCAATACCCAATGCGGTGTTGTAAAGGGCTTCAGAGATACCGGCCGCTAATTCTGCAGCTGCACCAGATCCACCTTCTTCACCAAGAGAAGAGAATGATTTGATCATACCCAATACAGTACCCAATAGGGCTACAAGTGTACCAAGAGAAGTAAGTGTAGAAAGGAATACCAAGTTTTTCTGCAACATTGGTAATTCAAGGGCAGTTGCCTCTTCTACTTCTTTTTGAATTGCTGCAACTTTTTGATCTGTTGAGAATTCGCCAGAACTGATCATCTCTTTGTATTTTTTAAGACCAGCTTTCATAACATTACCCACACTTCCTTTTTGCTTATCGCAAAGAGCTATTGCTGCATCAACATTTTTGTTTGCAAGTTCGAATTGAACTTTACGAACGAAATCTGAATTAGGTGCAGTACCAGTTGCTTTTCTAATGGTAAGGAAACGTTCAATAGAGAACACTACTACCATGAAGAAAAAACCTATTAAAAGTGGAACAATGATACCACCTTCATACATTTTGTTCCAGGCACCAAGTGGACCTTTGTGGGCAGGCCAGAATCCACCTAAATCATCAGGCTTAGAAAATCCGTCCGGGTTACCCAAAATAAATCTCCATACTGCATATCCAGCGATGATACAAACGATCGGTGCTAGATAAGAAATTGCGTTTCCACCACCTTGGGTTTTAGTTGAGCTTGATGCTTTAGCCGCTGCATTTGGTTTAGTTTCAGCCATGACTTACGTTTTTTGATTTAAAGATTACTGTTTGGTAAAAAATATGTTTTCAATGCTACTAAAAATGATCATTTGGACGGTAAAGTCGTGGTGATTATTTAGAGAGGCGGGTAGCAAGATAATAAAATTGATTAAAAAAATGACAAGGGTGGAAAAAAATTAAAATTTGTTCAAATTCTCGCAAACTTTTGGTAATTATGGCATCATCACCATTCTTAACAATTCTGTATTTTTTTCAACATAACGCTTATATTTACTATCCATATAAAATGAGAAAAATGAGACCAAATCAAATCTTCGGGGCAATATTAGTAGTTTCCCTGACCATCACACAACAATTTTCTGCTGTGGCGCAGGAAAGAAGGGAAAGAAATCCCCCTCCACCTCCAACAGGGGCGCCTGCAACCACACCGCCAACTGCAGGGCAAACGCCTCCGCCCGCTGCAGCAAAACCCGGACCAAAACCTTATAAGGATGTGATTACTGCGAAAGCAAAAACAACCAAAGGTTTATTCACTGTTCATAAAATTGACGACAAGTATTTTTTTGAAATCAACGAAAGTCTTTTTGGTAAAGAAATCATGGCCATCACTCGTTATACCAAAGTAGCAGGTGGCGGTGGTGTTTATGGCGGTGAACTTGCTAACCAACAAGTACTAAAGTTCGAAAAGGGTCCGGACAATAAAGTATTCATGAGAGTGGTTACTTTAATTAGTGTAGCTGACTCCGCTCAACCCATTTATAAAGCAGTGAGCAATTCCAATCTCGATCCAATTGCTGCGTCTTTTGACATCAAGGCTTTTGGAAAAGATTCTACTGGTGCTGTAATTGAAGTAACTGATTTCTTCAAGGGTGATAACCAAGTGGTGTCTGTGAACAGTCAATCTAAAAGAAGATTGAACCTTAGCGGAATATTAACTGACAGATCTTATATTGATGTAATTAAAAGTTTTCCAATCAATACTGAAGTAAGAACTGTAAAAACTTTTTCTTCATCCCCATCTCCAGCTGGACTTGGCGGAGGATTTCCTGCCCCTTCAGCCTCTTTACCTGCTGCTAGCGCCGCTGGTGCAGTAACGATTGAGATCAATACCTCTTTCATCATCTTGCCAGAAAATCCAATGCAAAGAAGGATGAATGATCCCCGCGTTGGTTTCTTCGCAGAAGATTACACCTTGTACAGCGATGATCAACAAAAAGTTGAAAATGAAAGTTTTGTTGTTCGCTGGAGATTAGAGCCTAAAAAAGAAGATATTGAAAAATGGAAAAAAGGCGAACTCGTTGAGCCAACTAAACCCATCGTTTATTATATAGATCCTGCTACTCCTAAAAAATGGAGACCTTATTTGATACAAGGTATCAACGACTGGCAGAAATCTTTTGAGAAAGCAGGTTTCAAAAATGCAATCGTAGGAAAAGAATGGCCAGAGAACGACAGCACCATGAGCTTGGAAGATGCTCGTTTTTCTGTAGTTCGCTACTTCGCCTCGGATATTTCAAATGCATACGGACCGAACGTTCACGATCCTCGCACTGGAGAAATTATTGAGAGTCATATTGGATGGTACCACAATGTTATGAGCTTGGTTCATGATTGGTATTTTGTACAAACTGCAGCGGTTGATCCTGATGCACGTAAGATGAAATATGATGAAGACCTAATGGGTAATTTAATCAGGTTTGTTTCTTCACATGAAGTTGGACATACACTTGGCCTAAGGCATAACATGGGTTCAAGCAGTAAGACCCCTGTTGAAAAATTACGTGATAAAACTTGGGTAGAGGCTAACGGACATACTGCTTCAATAATGGACTATGCTCGTTTCAATTATGTTGCACAACCTGAAGACAACATCAACAAGTCTGGTTTGTTTCCACGCATAGGCGACTATGACCATTGGGCAATTGAGTGGGGATATGGCTTTGGTGCAGACAATATAGAAGCAGACAAGAAGCAACGTAATAAGTTGTACAATGAACGCTTGGCGCAAAATCCAAGAATTTGGTTTGGCACTTATGAGTATGGCAACAACTCTGATCCAAGAACACAAAGCGAAGACCTTGGCGACAATGCTATGAAAGCAAGTGAATACGGTATTAAGAACCTGAAAAGAATAATGGCCAATTTGGGAGACTGGACGAAGGAAGAGGGAGACCGTTATGAAAATCTTTCTCAAATGTACCGTCAAGCAGTTGGTCAGTTTAACCGTTATGTTGGACACGTATCGCGCAACATCGGCGGATACTATGAAACACAAAAAAGTGTTGAACAAGATGGTAGTGTTTTTGAAGTAACACCAAAGGCTGCTCAAAAAGAAGCAGTTGCTTTCATGAACAACCACCTTTTTACAACACCAACATGGATGTTAGATCCAAAAATCTTGGATAAAATCAGTAGTCCAACTGCGGATCAACTTGGATCACTTCAAGACAATGCTTTGGGTAGCGTTCTTTCTTCTGCGCGTTTAACAAGAATGACTACTGCATCTAAGCGTTTCCCTAACAGCTATGATATTGCTGAGCTATTCACAGATATGAAAAAAGGGATCTTTAGTGAATTGAGCTCTAAAAAAGCAATTGATGGCTACAGAAGAGGCTTGCAAAAAAGTTATGTAGAAAGAATGAGCGCATTACTGGGAAATGCTCCAGCTGCAGGTGGATTAACCATTACCGTTGGCTTCCCTGCAAGTCCTGGTCCTGATGCAAGAAAAACAGATGTACCCTCTGTTGTAAGAGCACATCTATCTTCATTGAGATCAGAAATTCAGGTAGCTCTCCCTGCTACAACTGATACCATGAGTAAATATCACTTAATGGATCTTTCAGAAAGAATCAAAGATGCATTAGATCCAAAATAAGCAACACTGGTTTTACGAAACCCATAAAAAAAGTCCCAAAATTTTGGGGCTTTTTTTATAACTCAACTTGTTTAATTATTCATAACGAAGCGCTACAATGGGATCGAGTTTGGCCGCTTTCATAGCCGGATAAAGACCAGCTGCTAATCCAACTACAGAGCAAGTAACTATACCAATGGTGATGATGTTCCAAGGAATAAAAAACTCTGTATCTAGTAAACTTCCAACCAAATTACCAATTAGTACCCCTAAAAAAATACCAATAACAGCACCCATAAGACTAATCAAAGTAGACTCAAAAAGAAATTGAGCACGGATAGAATCTTTCTTCCCTCCTAATGCTTTAATCAATCCCACTTCTTTGGTTCTTTCGGATACCGCTACCAACATGATATTCATCAAACCAATTGCTGCACCAATAAGTGTAATAAATCCGATGGCTCCTGCAGCCGCAGATATAGTGCCCAACAGGCCAATAAATGTCTCAGCAATACTGTCACTCTTGTCTACATAAAAATTATTGTCCTCAGCAACCTGTAACCCTCTAATGGGTCTAAACTTTGACTCAGCCTCACCAATAGCTGATTCCATCTGGTTAATGTCTTTAACCATGATCGCAACTGAGTAGGATTGATTGGGGTTGGAATACCTTTGTCTTACGTTGGTAAAGGTGGCAAACACAACGTTGTCTGCCTGTAGGAAAGCGCTAGAGCCTTTTTCCTTGGTGATGCCAATGACCCTGTATTTGTTATTGCCAACACGGATTACCTTTTCTAATGCCCGATCATATTTAGTACCAAAAAGCTTAAAAGCAACATCTTTTCCAATTATACAAATATCGGTGCTACTCAATACGTCGTTTTTATTAAAATTTCTTCCGTAGGCAATTTCGTAACCATTCAATTGCAGGTAATTTTCATCCCCCCCGTTTAAAGATACTGTTGGATTTGTTTTCTTATTCTCAAAATTGACTATTTGGTTTCTTGGTCCATTTATACCAATGCTTACATCTGCAGGGTACTCATACATCTGCTTAAAAAGAGTAGCTTGTTTGTAGGTGATAATTTTACCCGTATTGGACTTTTTTACTTTTCTGGCCGTCTTGGTGTTAGATTGGGTTACATCTGCACCACGATCTCCACCACCAAAAACTCTTCTTTCCTTGTAGCGAATACTAAAGGCATTTGCACCCATAGTGGAGAAACTATCACGCAGACTGTTGTTCATGGCCTCAATGGCAGTTATAATGCCAACCAATGCCATAATACCGAAAGCAATAATGGCAACTGTTATGCCTGTCCTAAGCTTATTGACCCGGACAGTCCTCCAAGCCAATACCAGGTTATCGATCATTTTCATGATACAAAAGTAGTTAAACCATCAAATAGGTCTGAAAAAGATTGATGAACGGAGCAGAATTAACTGTGTATATGAAAAAAACTAAAGGAAAAGCATGAGCCAGTCAGGGTGAATTCCCAACACCAGCAATACAATTGCATTTACCACCATCAACAGCTGAAATGATTTACTAAAACCAACCTGTTCAACTGTGGCATCCGCCTCATCTTTGAAATACATGGCCTGTATCACCCTGAAGTAATAATAGACGCTGACCGCTGCACCTAAGATCGCTATGATTACCAACCAGAGATTATTGCCATATTTCAAAACTGAAAGTATCATGTAATATTTTGCAAAAAAACCAGCTGTAAGAGGAATACCGGTTAATGACAAAAGACTCACCAACATTGAACCTGCTATCACTGGTTGCTTTTTTGCAAAACCATTCAAGCCCTCAATAGAATGATCTTTAAACTTTGCCAATACCGCAAACAAGCCAATACTTGCAAATCCGTAGGCAGCAAAATAAAGAATGATTCCCTGCTTAGCCATCAGGTTCATTGAGTATACGCCCAGCAACATGAAACCAGCTTGTGCAATTGAAGAATAACTCAACATTCTTTTTACACTTTGCTGAAAAACGGCTGTTACATTACCAACAACGATAGTGAGTACAATAATAACACTGAGTAATACTTCCCATTGTGCATGTACTTTTCCAAAAGCCGTTTCAAATAATTTTAGGAAAGCGAAGAATCCTGCAGCCTTTACAATTGTTGCCATAAAGGAAGTGTACACAGTTGGTGTTCCGTCATACACATCGGGTGTCCAAAAATGAAAAGGTGCTGCAGAAACTTTGAATGCCATAGATACCATTAACAGCACCATCCCCATTGTTTTCATTGGTGTTAAGAAACCAATTCCAATATTAATTCCCTCGAGATAAAAAGTTCCTGAATCACCGTAAAGAAGTGCAATACCCATCAGCAGGAGTCCAGTTGAAAAAGAACCCATTAAAAAATATTTTAATGCCGCCTCATTGCTCTTGAGATTAGACTTGTCGCTTCCTGCTAAAACATAAAGGGGTATTGAAATAATTTCAATACCTATAAAAAGCATCAATAAAGATTTGAAACCAGCAATTACAGAAATTCCTGCTGTGATAAAGAAAATCAAGGCATAATGATCTGATGGCGTCTTGGAAGAACCTTCAATTTCTTTGGCAGAAAGCAGAAAATACATCAACAATGTAGCATGCGTTACAGCATTAAATAAAAAACCGAATGCGTTATAACCAAGCATCCCTTTTGTATCAATGTTGAAAAAAGGAAGTCCCAGGAACTCTAACCAATTTGAAACCAATACTGCAATAACACCTAGTACAGCGATTACAGAAACCGTTTTTTTGTTGCTGGTTGCAAAACCAGCGTACATCATCAGTACACCCCACAAAGTAGATAATATAATTGCATTCATAATTTCAACTGTGTTTAGATAGAAACAAATTTATTGAGAATTAGCCCCACGGTTTCAGAGATCATGGAAAAGAATGGCGTAGGATAAATGCCAAATATAAAAATGAGAAGCGTGAGTACCGTAAGCAATGTTATCTGTACTTTATTGACATCTACATAAGATCCTACTGCAGTAGCAACTTCTCCATAAAAAACATTTTTCACCATATTCAAGGTATAGATTGCGGAGAGTACAATACTCACCCCTGCCAAAGCTGCAATCCATGGCTTCATTTGATACAGTCCATTGAATATCATAAACTCGCCAACAAAGGCGTTAGTAAGTGGTAAGGCAATATTTGCAAAAGCAATAATTACCATAAAGATTGAAAGTATGGGTGCTTTTTTTGCTACCCCACCCAATTCAGAAATTTTTGATACCCCTGTCTGTCTTTCAATAAGATCTGCAATGAGCCACAGGCCAACAATATTGATGCCGTGGTTAAACATTTGAATAAACACACCATTTATTGCAACGCTCTTTAGCGTAAAAGCACCAGCGGCCATCAGGCCTATGTGAGCAATAGAAGAATAGGCAATCAGTTTTTTTATACTGTCTTGTTTTATTGCGATGAATGATGCGTAAAGCATCCCTACCACAATCAAAATTACCATTGGTTCTGCATAGGTCTTTGTAGCATAAGGGAACATCGGCAACAACCACCTCAACACGCCAAAGAGTCCCATTTTAACCATTACACCACTCAAGATCATCGTTACTGGTGTTGGCGCTTGTTCATAGGCTTCAGGCTGCCAAGTGTGGAAGGGGAAGATGGGCATTTTGATTGCGAAAGCAATCAAGAACATAAAAAACAACCAAGCTTGCTCTCCATCAGTTGGTGTAGCGTTATAAAAAGACACGATACTAAAAGACCCTGAAGTCTTGAGGTATACATAAAGAATACCAATGAGTAAAAATAAGGAGCCTACAAAAGTGTATATGAAAAATTTGAAGGTGGCTTTGATTCTCTTTTCACCGCCCCAAATTGAAGAGAGAAAATAAACTGGTATAAGTGCAAGTTCCCAGAAAAGATAAAAAACCAATGCATCAATTGCCATAAAAACACCCATCAAACCGCAGAAAGTGAGCATCAATAACCCGTAAAAAGCATTTGGATTTTTGTATTTCCCTGAAGGGATATTGATTATAGCAATCGGCACAACAATTGCGGTCAGCAAACAAAGCGTCCTTGTCAAACCATCCAAAATCAAAGCAAAGCTGGTGCCTATACCTGGCAACCAAATATAACTCACTTGATTTAACAACTGATGTTTAACGTCTGTATAAAACAGGTTGGTTACAATTACCCCAAGCGTTAAAAAGGAAAAAAAGAGGGCCGTGGCTTTTGCGCTTTTTTCAGATTTCATGAAAAAAGTAAGGATGCCACCCACAAGTGGCAGCCAAATTAACATTACAGGAAAATTATCAAATGCTACGAACATAAAGAATACAATTATTTGTTATTTCCAGAACAGTTGGAAAATGAAAAACAATATGATAGAGATCATCATGATCAAAATATAAGAACCTACTTGTCCACTTTGCAAGAAGCGCATTTGTCTTCCGCTAAACTGGATCGCTTTACCAACTCCATTCACCAGTCCATCAATAATTTTATTATCAACAACCCTAGAGAGAAATCCAGCAAATGCATCCAATGGTTTTACAATGATTGTATTGTAAAATTCATCAACATACCATTTGTTTGCCAGCACTCCAGATAAGCCTTCTGTTGTGTTCTCCTCTTTGAATTCACTTCCAAATAAGCGGCGGGTGAAAAGAATGACAGCAACGATAAAACTGAGTAGGATACCCATGAGTGTCCACTCTAAACTATGCGAAAAATGATGGGCTTCAGCAGTTGGGGTTCCCAATACAGGAGATAAGAAAGCGGATAAAATATGTGCGTCTTCGGCAAATAATGCTGGGATTCCAACCCATCCGCCTACAACGGACAGTAACGCCAATACCACCAAAGGAAAGGTCATGGCAAAAGGCGACTCATGCAAATGGTGTTCTTGTTCATGTGTACCTCTAAACTTACCAGAGAAGGTAAGAAAATACAAACGGAACATATAGAAAGCGGTCATTATAGAAGTCATCACACCCAGTGCATAAAGAACCGGACTCTTTATCAATGCCGCAGTTAAAATCTCATCTTTTGAAAAGAATCCAGCAAATGGAGGTATACCTGAAATAGCAAGACAACCTATTAAGAAAGTAAGGTGAGTGATTGGCAACTTTTTTCTTAGTCCACCCATATTCATGATGTCTTGCTCATGGTGCATTGCATGGATTACACTTCCAGCGCCCAAGAACAGTAAGGCCTTAAAAAATGCATGTGTCATTACATGAAATACACCTGCAGTATAAGCACCAACGCCCAAGGCGAGAAACATGAGACCAAGCTGACTCACTGTGGAGTAAGCCAACACTTTTTTAATATCGTTTTGTTTTAATGCTATTGTGGCAGCGAGTAAAGCGGTGGACACACCAATGATTGCAACCAAGTTTTGAGAAACCGGTGCGAGTGAATACATTACATTGCTCCTTGCTATCATATAGATGCCTGCTGTAACCATGGTAGCAGCGTGAATCAATGCTGAAACCGGAGTTGGACCAGCCATGGCATCTGGTAACCATGTATACAAGGGAATTTGTGCAGACTTACCCATTGCACCAATGAAAAGTAAAATTGTAATTCCAGTTATTACAGGCACAGGGGCAGTGGCTGCCTTTGCGAATACTTCTGCATAAGTAATGGAACCAAATTGTTGAAGCATCCAAAACACAGCGAGCAAAAACCCAAGATCACCAATACGGTTCATCACAAATGCCTTCTTGGCTGCATTGTTGTAGTTGTTGTTGCCAAACCAGTAACCAATCAACAGATAAGAACACAATCCAACACCTTCCCATCCTACGAACATCACAACAAAATTAGAACCCAATACAAGAAGCAACATGGAGAAGACAAAAAGATTAAGATAAGCGAAGTACCTCGCATAATGCGGTATACTTTCATCCTTCATGTAGGCCGTGGAGTAAATATGGATTAAAGAGCCTATACCAGTAATCACCAGCAAGAACAGCGCACTTAATTGATCAATTTGAAAAGAAACAGGAATCTTTAAACCTCCAGCATTGATGAAATCAAAATACGTAATAAGTTGTGTTTGGAAACCAGTGGCTGTAGTTTCTTGAAAAACAAATAAGCTTAGTACAAAAGAGGCAAGTAATACACCAGACCCTATTACACCAACCAAGGTTCTTGACAAGTAATTCCTGAATAAACCATTGATAACAAAACCAATGAAAGGGAGCAAAGGAATTAGAAAAACATATTTATTCATACCCATCTTTGAGTCAGTTCAATTAATTATCAATGCTTCAAGCGATTCAGGAAATTGATGTCAACAGAATGTATATTTCTATATAACATAACAATAATTGCAAGTCCCACAGTTACCTCAGCCGCTGCAACTACCATGATGAAGAATACAAAAAGCTGGGCTTCCGTACCTGCAGTTGTAGCTCTATCTAACGCATACGCATTCAAATGGTGCATTTTTGAAAAAGCCACCAACAACACATTCACTGCATTTAACATCAATTCAATACACATAAAAATGATGATCACATTTCTTCTTGTAAGTACTCCAACAATACCGATTGTAAACAACGCTATTGAAAGGAAGATGTAATAATTTATGGGCATTACTTGCATAAGCTAGAGATTATGATACAATTTTAGAAGATTCTTTTTTTCCCAACACCACAGCACCAACCATTGCACTCAAGAAGAGTATGCTACTGATTTCAAAAGGCACAACATATTCAGTAAACAATACATTTCCCAAATTCTTAATCAACCCAATACTTCCCTCTCCACTCGTTTTTGAAACAGCGCCAACATTGTCTTTTAATGCTGCAATCATAATCAGCATCAATGCGCCACCTGATATGGCTGCTGCCATTTTCATCCACTGACTTTTCTGGGGTTCAGACTCTGTGTTCATATTCATCAACATGATTACAAATAAAAACAACACCATGATAGCACCAGCATATACAATCAAATTTACAATAGCCAAAAACTGAGCATTCATTAAAATATAATGACCAGAGATGGCAAAGAAAACCATGATCAGCCATAAAACACTGTGTACGGGATTGCTGCTAAAAACCACCATCAATGCGCTAAACAAAGCCAGCGCAGTCAGGAACCAGAACAACATTTCAGAAACAGGCATAATTAGTTTTTTTTCGTTTGTACTTCTCTCAACCCTTTGGCGATATCAAACTTTTCCCTATCTGTTATTGGATTAGGAATCAATAGTTCTTCCTTAGAATAGATAAAACTTTTTCTTGTAAAATTGGAAGGAGCAAAAGTTTCAGACATGTAAATGGCATCTTTGGGACAGGCTTCTTCACACAGTCCACAAAAAATACACCTAAGCATATTGATCTCATACTTTGCTGCATATTTTTCTTCACGGTATAAATTCGTTTCATTGGACTGTCGTTCAGCAGCTTCCATGGTTATGGCTTCAGCTGGACAAGCAACAGCGCATAGTCCGCATGCCGTACAGTTCTCCCTACCCTCTTCATCTCTGTTCAACACATGCAGTCCACGAAAAACCGGACTAAACGGTCTTTTCTCCTCCGGGTAATGGATTGTCGCTTTCTTTTTGAACATATGAGAGAATGTAATAGCCATGCCTTTTAGAATAGCTGGCAAATACAACTTCTCCATGAAGCTCATTGGCTTCTGTTCTAATACTTTTGCCCTTTTTGTTAAAAGTTCCATACACTTATTTATTTAACCACAGCAACACAACTGCTGTGATAATCATATTTGCTAAAGCCAATGGTATTAATTTTTTCCACCCAAGATCCATTAACTGATCATACCTGAACCTTGGGATTGTCCACCTCACCCAAATAAACAGAAAAAGGAAGAAGAGGATTTTAGAAAATAAAGCCACAAATCCCAACAATGCAGTCAGGTTTCCACCTATCGAAGAAACAAGCTGTGTTTCATCAACAAATGGAATATCATATCCACCAAAGAATAAAGTAGCCATTACCGCACTTGAAATAAACATGTTTACATATTCAGCAAACAAATACAATCCAAGCTTCATAGATGAATACTCTTGGTGATACCCAAAGTTTAATTCATTCTCTGCTTCCGGTAAATCAAAAGGCGTTCTATTACATTCTGCAAATACACAAATCAAGAATATCAAAAAACCAAGCGGCTGATAAAT
>CAMDFC010000048.1 GCA_945897185.1 Chitinophaga pinensis
GTTTCTCTGCTTCTTGGCTCAGGAGAAATACGAATAAACGTATCCAACAGTTCCCGAACGCCAAAATTATTGATGGCACTACCAAAGAAAACGGGTGCTTTCTCTGCCCTCAGATAAGCGTTATTGTCGAAGTCGCCATACACTCCCTCAAACAATTCTGCATCTTCCCTTAGTTGATCTGCATCTTTCTGTCCAACCAACTCATCTAATACAGCGCTAGATAAATCATTTACTTTCACACTTTCTTCAACAGACACTTTTTGATTGGGTTGAAACAAAAGCAAACTTTTATCGTATAAATTATACACCCCTTTAAAGTCCTTACCCATATTAATAGGCCAACTCAGTGGATGTAATTGGATGCGCAATTCCTTTTCAATTTCATCCAATAAATCAAAAGGATTTTTACCATCTCGGTCGAGCTTATTAATAAATACAAGAACGGGCGTGTCTCGCATTCTACACACTTCCATCAATTTTCTGGTCTGCTCTTCTACACCTTTTACCCCATCCACAACCAAGACAACACTATCAACGGCAGTGAGTGTGCGGTAGGTGTCTTCAGCAAAATCTTTGTGACCAGGTGTATCTAAGAGGTTAATCAACATGCCCTTGTATTCAAAGGTCATCACCGAAGTAGCCACACTGATGCCACGCTGACGTTCAATTTCCATGAAATCGCTCGTAGCATGCTTTTTAATCTTGTTGCTTTTTACTGCACCAGCAGTTTGAATAGCCCCACCAAAAAGTAGGAATTTCTCTGTAAGTGTAGTTTTACCTGCATCCGGATGAGAAATGATGGCAAAAGTCCTTCTTTTCTTTAATTCGTTTTCGTATTTCATCGTCAATAAGGTTGCAAAGATAAGGCAAGGAATCTGTTCAGAATACTAGCTTTGATAATGAGCATGATGGCCGTTTGTCCATTTCCTCACCCCTTCACCATAATTTCATTATAATCCGTATCAAAAAGTTTAAATTTGCAATATGCGTAGGACATTCGAAATACTATATACCACTTTGAAATTGGCCCTACAGGAACTGGGGAAAAACAAATTGCGCACCTTCCTCTCTCTTTTTGGTGTAACCATTGGCATTTTTTGCATAATTGGGGTTCTATCAACTGTAAGTAGCCTTGAAAGAAATATTCAAGACGGTGTAAAGTCATTAGGTACCAATACCATTTATATCGACAAATGGGATTATCAGGGTGGTGCAGAATATCCTTGGTGGAAATATGTAAACAGACCCAGTCCCAAACTCATTGAAACCAAACTGATCAAGGAAAAAATTGGTGGAAACATTAACATCGTTTTCAATTTTACTGCACAGTCATTTATTGAACACGAGAACAACAGATTGGACGGTATCAACTATCATGGTATAACTGAAGAGTTCGATAAAATTCAGCCAATTGAAATTCAATATGGTAGATACCTCAACCAATTGGAGTTCGATTATGGCACACCAAGTGTTGTAATTGGTTATGAGAATGCAGAAAAACTTTTTGGAAATCCAGAGCGTGCTGTGGGAAAGGAAGTAGACCTTCGAAACAAAAAAGCCATAATTGTTGGAGTGATGAAGAAGCAGGGTAAAAGCTTTATTGAAGGTTGGCAGTTTGATCAAAGTATAATATTGTCGTACAAATTCATGAAACAAATGCTCTTTAATGAGCGCTTCAACAACCCAAAGATTATTGTAAAAGGTCCGGAATACATGAGCACTGATGCACTAAAAGACGAGCTCAAGGGTGCTATGCGATCTATTCACAGACTTGGACCAACACAAGAAGATGATTTTGCATTGAATGCCATCAGTGATTTTAGCAAGACGGTAAGTTCATTATTCGCAAGTGTCAATCTTGGTGGATGGATGATTGGAATATTGAGCTTGATTGTAGGTGCTTTTGGGATTGCCAATATTATGTTTGTTACAGTAAGAGAAAGAACTCCAATAATTGGTTTGAAAAAAGCAATAGGCGCAAAAAAGAGAACCATCTTGATGGAGTTCTTATTGGAGAGTGCATTGATTTGTATTATTGGAGGAATCATCGGTATTGTTTTAGTGGTAATTATGGCTCAGGTACTTACCTCAGTGTTTGATTTTAATATCTATGTCTCCTTTAATATTCTAACCTTGGCGATTGGCATCTGTGTTTCCATTGGAGTTTTGGCTGGAATTATTCCGGCCATGATTGCTGCAAAAATGGATCCCGTAGTAGCCATCCGATCCAAATAAATAAGCAGTTGATCCGCTATGGAAAAAAAATCGACTGAAAACGCTCCCATAAAAAAAGACATTGTCATACTAGGAATTGAATCATCTTGTGATGAAACCTCAAGTTCCGTTTGTATCAATGGAGAAATTGTAAGCAACATCATTGCTACGCAAGAAATTCATACAAAATACGGTGGTGTAGTTCCAGAACTCGCCAGCAGAGCCCATATGGAAAATATTGTCCCGGTTGTAGATGCATCCATTAAGCAAGCTGGAATTGGCTTAGACGATTTGGATGCCATCGCATTTACACAAGCACCAGGATTGATTGGCGCCTTGTTGGTGGGTAGCGGATTTGCAAAATCACTATCGCTCTCGCTAAATAAACCCTTGATTGAAGTTCACCACATGCAAGCACATGTGCTCTCCAATCTAATTGGAGAAAACAAACCCACATTTCCATTTTTATGTTTAACTGTAAGTGGCGGACATACTCAAATTGTTTTGTGTGAAAGTCCGCTTAATATGAAAATTCTTGGTGAAACCATGGATGATGCCGCCGGTGAGGCCTTTGACAAAACGGCAAAATTACTTGGACTACCCTATCCAGGCGGACCATTAATCGACCAATATGCGCAAGAGGGAGATTCAAAAAGATTTCATTTTCCTGAGCCCCAAATAGAGGGACTGAATTTTAGTTTTAGTGGTGTAAAAACTTCTATTCTTTATTTTCTTCAAAAGCAACTCAAAACAGATCCAGATTTCATAAGCAAAAACATCAATGATATTTGTGCTTCAGTGCAACATACTATTGTGGGCATACTCACCAATAAACTTAAAAAAGCAAGTCAAGAAACTGGAATTAAAACCATTTGTATTGCAGGTGGAGTTGCCGCCAATAAGGGCTTACGTAAAGGCATTCAAGATTTGTCAACCAAATACAAGTGGAATGTTCATATTCCAAAAATGGAATATTGCACAGACAATGCAGCCATGATAGCCTCCACAGGATATTATAAATTTTTAGCAGAAGACTTTTCATCACTTACTGCAACGGCCTCTGCCAGATCAAGTTGGTGATCACTAATTATGGCAAATTCCTATTTTAAATTTAAGTCATTTACCATAGAACAGAAGAGCTGTGCAATGAAAGTAACCACAGACGCTTGTGTTTTTGGTGCTTGGGTTACAAGTCATTTACCTGATTGTAAACAGATTTTAGACATAGGTGGAGGAACTGGTCTACTCAGTTTGATGTTGGCACAAAAAAACAATGCGGCAATAACCAGCATTGAAATTGAAGTCGATTGTTTTCACCAACTCCAAGAAAACATTCAACAGTCCATTTTTTCAGATAGAATTAAAGCGGTCCATGGCAATATTTTGGAGTACAATACCGATCTAAAGTTTGATGCTATTGTAACTAATCCACCTTTTCATGAACAACAATTAAAATCTGGTAACAAAAGCATCAACCAAGCGAGGCATGAGGACAGTTTATTGTTGCCTGATCTTTTTAAAAAGGCGGCTGAACTAATAAAAGAAGATGGCTCTTTTTTTGTGCTTCTTCCATTTTATAGAAATGATGAAAGCATGTTGCTTGCCAAGAAGTTTGGATTCCATCCAAAACAAATTACTAAAGTCCATCAATCACAGAACCACAATGCCTTTAGAATAATGTATTGGTTTGAAAGAAAGTATGAAAATACAAATGAAGACCAACTGACCATCACCAATAGCGATGGAAGCTACACAGAGGCGTTTACAGCCCTGTTAAAGGAATACTACCTCTATCTATAGAAAAGGTTGGTTAGCGACTCCTACCCCATCCCAACCAATCGTTGGCGTTGGCATAAATCATCAATCCAAATAAAAGCGCCATCCCCACTATTTGAGCATACTCCAGAAACTTCTCATTTGGTTTTTTACCAGTGACCATTTCAAATAAAGTAAAGAGCACGTGACCACCATCCAATGCTGGAATTGGAAGTAAGTTCATGAACGCAAGTACAATTGAAAAGAACGCTGTTATGTTCCAAAAAGCTTCCCAGTTCCACTCAGATTTTGGAAAAATAGAACCCATAGATTTAAAGCCACCTAAGCCCTTATAAGCACCCGTTGAAGGGTTTAGTATTTTCTTAAATTGAGCGATATAAAAACCAAGCTTATCAATTGCTTTACTTACGCCTGCTGGAAAAGCAGAGAAAAAGCTGTAATTCTTGGTTTCGAATTCATACAAACCCTCACTTTGCATTTCATCCATACTCGGTAAAATGGGAAAAAATCCAATGGAGGTATCTGCATTTATGGTGGTATTAATTACCAAAGGCTGACCATCCCTTAAAATATGAAGGGCGATGCTATCACCGGCTTTATTGAGTATAGCAGGTTTCACTTGATCAAAAAATGTTATTGAAAGAGAATCAATTCCTACTATTCTATCTTTCGCTTTCAATCCATTTTTTGAGGCAGCGCTTTCTGCAGGTACTTCCCCAACAATACAAGGAACACGAGGCATGAGCAATACAGAACGTTTTCCTTTTTCAACTATTTTTTCAATAAAGTTGACCGGAATAGTTAGTTCTTGTTTTTCCCCCTCTCTTTCGATAGTCATGGTTTCACCCAACAGCATTGCAGCATTGAGGTCCTCAAAATATTTTACAGGCTCATTGTTTACAGCAACAATTTTATCACCACTTTTTAATCCAATTTCATTCACCACTGTATCAACAACCCATATACCTTGCTTTAGACTTTCGTTTGGTAATTTTGTTTCACCCCAAGTAAAAAGAATCATGGCGTAAATAAAGAAAGCAAGCAAAATGTTTACTGTTACACCACCAATCATGATGATCAACCTTTGCCAAGCTGGTTTACTTCTAAATTCCCATGATTCAGCAGGTAGTTTAAGTTGTTCCTTATCCATGCTTTCATCTATCATGCCTGAGATCTTCACGTAGCCACCCAAGGGAAGCCAGCCAATACCATAAACAGTATCTCCTACTTTCTTTTTAACGATAGAAAACCAGGGATCAAAAAACAAATAGAATTTTTCAACCCTGCAACCAAAAATTTTAGCCGGTATAAAATGACCTAATTCATGGAGAATAACCAAAATTGATAAAGACAAAATCAATTGACCTGCTTGAAGTCCCACTGCATTCCAATTGATATCCAACAACACTTGTGCGTTCATTTTTTTATTTTATAGGTTGATCAACGAAGCAGCAAAATTTCTTGCTTCTCCATCGCTTTCAAAATATTCTTCTAACGTAGGGTTTTCAATAAAAGGCATATTGGCCATGGTTCTTTCAATCACTTCAGTCATATCAAGAAAACCCAACCGGTTTTTTAAAAATCCATAAACTGCCAATTCATTTGCGGCATTTAAAATACAAGGCATATTACCTCCCTGATTCAACGCAGTTATGGCCAATCCAAGATTTCTAAATGTTTTTATATCTGGAGGATCAAAGGTGAGTGTGGCAGATTTTGCAAAATTGAATCTTGGAAAATCGTTTTCAAAACGATGTGGATAAGACAAGGCATATTGAATGGGTAATTTCATGTCTGGCAAACCCATTTGTGCCTTGATGCTGTTGTCTTTGAACTGCACCATACTGTGGATGATGCTTTGTGGGTGAATGACAATCTCAATTTGAGAAGGCTTTAAATCAAACAACCATTTCGCTTCAATCATTTCCAATCCTTTGTTCATCAAAGAAGCAGAATCAATAGATATTTTTGCACCCATGCTCCAGTTGGGGTGTTGGATGGCGTGTTCTCTTTTTACGTTGACAAGAAAATTGGGTTTTCTGCCTACAAATGGTCCGCCTGAAGCAGTAAGAATGATTTTCTCTATGGGGTTATTTTTTTCCCCTACTAGGCATTGAAATATAGCAGAATGTTCTGAATCCACTGGTATGATACTCACACCCATTTGCTGTGCCATAAGCATCACCACATCTCCAGCAACTACCAAGGTTTCTTTGTTTGCCAATGCGATGTGTTTCCCTGTTTTAATTGCTTGCAACGTTGGTTTTAGTCCAGCAAATCCAACGATACCGGCCATCATCATATCGAAACAGTCCATCGCAGCAGCCGTCTCCAATGATTGTTCGCCTGCCATTACAACAGTTTCAATTCCTTTAAGTGCTTCCTTAACTAACTCGTATTTCTTAGTATCTCCAATTACCACAGCGTGTGGTTTAAACTCAAGTGCTTGTTCAATGAGCAACTCGGCATTGGATTGGGCAGTTAAAATGGTTGCAGAAAACAGATTAGGATTGGCGCGTATTACATCTAGTGTTTGTTTACCTATCGAGCCTGTTGAGCCAAATACACCGATACGCTTGTAAAGCGAAGGGGCACTTATTGCATCTTCAAAGGCATAGGCAAAATCAAATTCCATTAAGTAAATTTAGATGATGTTGACCATCTTTTCAAGTTCAACAGCAATCTTTCTGTCGTTACTCAGTCTAGGTACCTTGTTTTGTCCACCTAACTTTCCTTGTGAACGCATATAATCTATAAATGCATTCTTTTTAAGTGGCCTAATCACTAATGGCCGCAATATGTTTCCACGAATCAGATCGTCGTAATAAATATTTTTTGACCTCATGCGTTGATCTACCTTTTCTGCAAATGCGCCTAAATCATGAGGCAATTCTTCAAACTCAATAAACCATTCATGATAGGATTTACCTGCATCGGCTGCAACCAGGGGCGCTACAGTAAACTCGACTATTTTAGCATTCATCTCCTCCGCAACGTTCATCAAACTGTACTCTACCTCTTCACCTATTACATGCTCTCCAAAAGCAGAAATAAAATGTTTAATCCTACCAGTAACTACTATACGATAAGGATTCAGTGAAGTAAACTTGACCGTATCTCCAATATTATACCCCCACAAACCAGCATTGTTGTTAACGATTAATGCATAGTTTTCGCCAAGCTGAACATCATGCAGGGAAAGACGCGTTGGATGATCATTGAATATTTCACCAGCCGGTATAAACTCAAAAAAGATACCAGAGTCGGTATTCAACAACAATCCCTCTTCTTCCCGGGTATCCTGAAAGGCAAAGAATCCTTCAGAAGCAGGGAAAGTTTCAATAGTATCCACTTTCCTGCCGATGCTGTCCATTAATTTGGATTTATAAGGCGTAAAGTTTACCCCGCCATACACCAATACCTCAAAATGAGGGTATAAATCACCAATTTTTTTGCCTGTCTTTTCAAACAAGCGGTCAAAATACATCTGCATCCATGGTGGAATACCACTAATGAGGGTCATGTCTTTGTTGATGGTCTCCTCCACTATTTTCTCCAACTTGGTTTCCCAATCCTCAATACAATTGGTCTCAAATGAGGGTAGCTGGTTGGATCTGAGGTAACTGGGGATGTGGTGGTGGACGATCCCACTTAACCGTCCTGTTGGAATACCGCCTACACGATCCAAAGTTGGGGAACCCGACAAAAAAATCATATTTCCAGAGGCAAAATCCGATTTTCCGGTTGTAGCAATATAGGTGAGCAAGGCATTTCTTGCACTGTTGACGTGGTTGGAAATAGAGTCTGAAGAAATGGGAATATACTTTGCACCTGATGTTGTACCCGATGTTTTTGCCAAATAAATGGGTTTACCAGGCCATAATATATTGGACTTACCCTCCTTGATTTTGGCGATGTAGGGAGAGAGCTTTTCATAATCTCTGATAGAGACTGCTTGCACAAATGATTCATAATCAGCTACTTCTGAAAAATGATGTTCCTTTCCAAATTCAGTACCCCCACCTTTTTTCAGCAATTCTTTCAAGATTTTATCTTGATCCGCCAGTGCGGTTTGCATCGACCGCTGTAGTCTTTTATATATTATGGAGGCAAAGGGTTTTGCCAAGTAAGATTTGATCTTCATGTTGATTCTGGGCTGCGTTAAAACAAAGATAAACGGAGTGGGGCAAACGAATCCATTTGATATCTAATAAATTTTGAAAGCAAACTTGGGCAAAAAGCAATTTCTCCTTACCTTCGCACTCCTAAATTTTGTAATAACATGTTTGCAATTGTAAAGATAGCAGGACACCAATACAAGGTAGCAGCCGGTCAAGAACTCTACGTTTCGCATATTGAAGGAAATGTTGGTGATAAGTTTGAGATTTCGGAAGTGTTGCTTTCTGATAACGAAGGACAACTTTCTGTTGGCGCTAACGTAAAGGTGAAAGTAAATGCTGAAATCATCAGTGAGATAAAAGGTGATAAAGTAATCGCCTTCAAAATGAAAAGAAGAAAAGGTTTCCGCAAAAAAATCGGACACCGTAAATTATATTCTAAAATCAGGATTGAGAGTATCGCCTGATTAAACATTAACCAACTATAAAATTCTAGCATCATGGCACATAAGAAAGGAGAAGGTAGTGTAAAGAACGGACGTGACTCACACAGCAAAAGACTTGGTATCAAAATCTTTGGTGGTCAGCCTGCAATTTCTGGCAACATCATTTTAAGACAACGTGGAACACAATATCATCCTGGTAACAATGTTGGTCTTGGAAAAGACTTCACCATTTTTGCAACTACAGACGGTGTTGTTGAATTCAGAAAATCAAAGAACGACAAGACTTTTGTTTCCATCAATCCAGTTGTAACTGCCGGATAATCATTGATTAAAAAAGTTTTTTTTGCTTAATAGGAAAAGAGTTTATACTTTTATCTTGTTATTTTATTTTTTTCTAACCATTAAATTCTAAACAAAATGGCAACTGCAAAAAAAGCTGCGAAGAAAGCTGCTCCAAAAAAAGCTGCTCCGAAGAAAGCTGCTCCTAAAAAAGCTGCTAAAAAGGCTGCTCCTAAGAAAGCTGCTAAGAAGGCTGCTCCTAAGAAAGCTGCTAAGAAGGCTGCTCCTAAGAAAGCTGCTAAGAAAGCTGCTCCTAAGAAAGCTGCTAAGAAAGCTGCTGCTAAGAAGAAGTAATCTTTCTTCAGCGCAAAGAATAACGGTCCCGCTCATGAGCGGGACTTTTTTTGTCCCCACCCCATAAGATAAATCATAAATTTATTGAACTTTGCCAAATGCTAACCAACTCATTTATTGCAGACCAATTTGATTTATTGAGCAAGCTAATGGACATCCATCAGGAAAACAGTTTCAAATCAAAATCCTACTCCAGTGCAGCATTCGCGATTGAAAAGCTTCCATTTGAGCTATCTTCTTTTGAACAACATCAAATCGCATCTCTCAAAGGAATTGGCGAGTCTAGTGCTAAAAAAATTATTGAACTTTTGGAAACCCAAAAGCTTTCTGTTTTAGAGGAAATGCTTTCCAAAACACCAGAAGGGATAATTGAAATGATGAGGATAAAAGGATTGGGGCCGAAAAAAATTGCCACCATCTGGCATGAAATGGGCATTGAAACTATTGGAGAATTGCTTTATGCTTGTAATGAAAACAGGCTACTTCTGTATAAAGGATTTGGAGAAAAAACACAAAAAAATGTAGCAGATGCCATTGAGTTTTTTATGCGCAACCAAGGTCATTTTTTATATGCTGATGTAGAATCTTATGCTCAACAATTCAAATCAGTACTATCAAAACAATTTCCCAATAATCAATTTGAAATTTGTGGCGACTATGCCCGGCAGGTTCCAACCTTGGATGAACTGTTCTGGTTAACGGACGCAGATTTAAAATATATTCAAGAATTTTTAATTGAAAATGATTTTACAGTTTCAGACCTTGAAACGCATAGGTTCACTGCCAAAGGTGTTGAAAATCTCCGCATGGCATTTCATTTTACAACACCTGATTATTTCTTGAAGGATCAATTTAGGCTGACTGGCTCTCCGACATTTATACAAGCATGGGATAATGAATTTATAAATCATTCAAACCCCTACCCTAATCAAACCGATTGGAAAACAACGTTAGACATTCATTATATTCCTCCTTTTTTGAGAGAAAATGCTGAAGTAATTGCCGCAGCAAAGTCCAGTTCCTTTGATCAAATCATACAAACCAACCAAATAAAAGGAATTATTCATAGTCACAGTAATTGGAGTGATGGTTCGAATACTATTGAAGAGATGGCCGTGGCTTGTATTGCACAAGGATTTGAATACCTGGTTATAAGTGATCATAGTAAATCTGCTTTCTATGCAAATGGACTAAACGAAGAAAGAATCAAAGCGCAACATCAATATATTGAGGAGCTAAACAACAAGTATGCCCCTTTTAAGATTTTTAAAAGTGTAGAAAGCGACATACTCAATGATGGTGCACTCGACTATTCAGATAACTTACTTGGCAGTTTTGATCTGATCATTGCTTCTGTGCATTCCAACTTAAAAATGACAGAAGAAAAAGCAATGGGCCGGTTACTCAATGCTATTGAAAATCGGTTTACTACGATCTTGGGGCATCCTACAGGAAGACTTCTGTTAAGCAGAAAAGGATATCCCATAGATCATGAAAAAATAATTGATGCTTGCATTGCCAATAAAGTCGCAATAGAAATCAACGCGCATCCAAGAAGATTGGATTTAGATTGGAGCTGGATTCATAGGGCTCAAGAAAAGGGAGCACTACTATCCATCAACCCCGATGCTCACTACATTGAAGGGTTTAAAGATGTAAAATACGGCGTATTGGCTGCACAGAAAGGCGGATTGAGAAAGGAAAATAACTTATCTAGTTTTACGCTTACTGAGTTCGAAGCCTATCTCAACGCTTCTCGGAGAGCTTGACCGTATTCCAAATGGCATCCATTTCTTGTAGATTAAGGTCGGTCATTTTTTTACCCTGACCACCCACAACATCTTCCATTGACTGGAATCGTTGCATGAACTTTTTGTTGGTCCGGGCCAATGCTTGATCAGGATCAATGTTCAAGAAACGCGCATAGTTTACAACCGAAAAAAGAAGATCACCCAATTCTTCTTCCATTTTGTTTTGTTCGCCTTTTCCAGCATCCAACAAACGGACTTCCTCTTTCAACTCATTTGCTTCTTCAATTACTTTATCCCAAACCTGTTCTTTGTTATCCCACTCAAACCCCACCTGCTTGGCTTTCTCCTGTATGCGCATGGCTTGGACAAGTGGCGGTAAAGACCTTGGCACACCGCTTAAAATAGATTTCTTCCCTTCTTTGAGTTTAAGGTTTTCCCAGTTTCTTTTCACTTCTTCTTCATCAGTCACCTTTACATCACCATAAATATGTGGATGTCGATGTATTAACTTCTCTCTGTTCCCTTCTATCACATCCTGTATGGTGAACTTGTTTTGTTCAGTCGCAATTTTTGCATAAAAAAGGATGTGCAACAACATATCGCCCAATTCTTCTTTGATGCCATTCCAGTCGTCAGAAGAAATGGCATCAGCCAATTCATAACTCTCTTCAATGGTCAATTGCCTAAGGGTATGGATGGTTTGTTTTTTATCCCAGGGACATTTCTCCCTAAGTTCATCTAGAATCTCTTGTAACCTGTTAAAAGAATTTAAGTCTGTCATTGTACGAAACTAATAAAAAAAGCTCCAAAGATTTGGAGCTTGTGCCCGGGGCGGGAATAAGTTCGAACGATCTTTTGAATGATCTTATCCTCAACATGAATCATTATTTCATTTCTAATTCAAATGCCTCTTTTCGTTAAATTTGAATAGGCTAATCATGAAAATCTTTTAATTAAATCCATTGAGCGAAATAATTATTTACAAGACCAAGGACAGGAAAACTCAAATTGAGGTCAAATTTGAGAACGAATCTGTTTGGCTAACCCAACAGCAGATGGCTGAACTTTTTGGACAAACCAAGCAAAACATCAGTCTTCATGTTAATAATTGCTTCAAAGACAAGGAGTTAATTAAAAAGTCAACTGTCAAGGAATCCTTGACAGTTCAAAAGGAAGGAAGCAGAACTGTAAAACGAAAGTTGGAATACTATAATCTGGATGTCATCATTTCGGTAGGTTATCGAGTAAAGTCAGTGCAAGGTACCCAATTCAGACAATGGGCGACTGAACGTCTCAAAAATTTCTTAATTGATGGTATTGCTATAAATGAGAGGAGACTTGAACAGAAGAACAAAGAGATTGAGGTTTTGCATGATGGAATCCGAATTTTGAGCAGGGCTATAGAAGATAAGGTTAATGAATCTGAAGAGTTTTCTTGGCTACATCAATTCAGTATTGGTTTACAACTTCTGGATGACTACGATCATGAAACACTGGATACTTCAGGCAGACATTTGAAGAATAGTATTTATCCATCACTCCTTGAATATATGGAATTGGTTGAGCAGCTCCGTCCAGAATTCAATTCTGCCGTATTTGGAAGAGAAAAGGACGAGGGATTTGATAGTGCCATTAGCCAGATTAAATTTGGTTTTGGGGATAAAGATGTTTATCCAACAATCGAAGAAAAAGCAGCAATGTTGCTTTACCTGATTGTTAAAAATCATGCATTTGTTGATGGCAATAAGAGAATAGCAGCAGCCTGTTTCCTGTTATTTTTGAAGAAAAATAGATTACTCTTCAATGCAGAAAATCAGACTATCATTAGCAATGAAGCTTTAGCTAGCTTAACTTTATTTGTTGCTGCAAGCAAGGCTGACGAAATGGAAACAGTAAAGAAATTACTGATAAGTATATTGAATAGAAGTCTTAAATAAAAATCCCCAACTTTCGTTGAGGATTTTCAGTGCCCGGGGCGGGAATCGAACCCGCACTCGCTGTTTCGGCGAACAGGATTTTAAGTCCTGCGTGTCTACCAATTCCACCACCCGGGCGGGCGTGGATACCACTTACGTTTAAAAATAAAAAAATCCACCCTAAGATGGAACTTTTTGAGCGGAAGACGAGATTCGAACCCGCGACCCCAACCTTGGCAAGGTTGTGCTCTACCAGCTGAGCTACTTCCGCGTAATAAGAACTTTTGGGCTGTAAAAATAGCAATAAGATCTTAATCAAAAAAGAAAAATCCTACTTGTATTTTGGCGTGTACTGGGTACTTTCCGGTACCTCTACTTTTGGCTTGCCCTTATATTTCATACTATACAATCCATAACAGCCGCCAAGTACAAAAGCCATAAAGGCGAAAAGCTGAACATGGAAAAGAAAACGGGAAGAGGAAATCCAGTTCCTACCGAAATCTTTCTTATCAGCCTTGTCATTCGTGTTGTGTTGCATATGATTTATTTGCGTTGCAAAAATAAAGAAAGGGAGCCGATTTTCAATTTTCAACATGAATAATTTCCAAAAACTTACTCTTTCCTCTTACAAAATGTTGCCATACCACACTCCCCTTGTAAACACCCTTTGGTTTAATTTGAGATACAACAGGATAAACAGCTGATCTTCTACTTTTAAAAATCCATCTCATGAACGCAAAATGTGATTTCATGATGGCTTTAAAAAAGGAAGGCTGACCCGATAATAAATTTTTCCAGGCGCTGATTGCATCCAAAGCGAACCTGGCTGGTATAATCCATGCTGCTTCTGCAAATGAAAGGTTTTTGTACAACATGATTAAGTTGTTCCTGAAATTCAAAAATATCTTTCTGGGATTGTCTTTGGATAAAGTGCCGCCTCCAATATGGTAGACCATGGAAGAGGGACAAGACTTAATAGTATAACCTGCTTTTTGCATGCGCCAACATAAATCAATTTCTTCCTGGTGTGCAAAAAAGAAGCCATCAAACCCACCTGCTTTGTTAAACGCAGATTTTCGGACAAACATGGCAGCGCCTGATGCCCAAAAAATATCTGCTACTTGATCAAACTGGCCATGGTCTTCTTCCAACACATCAAATATGCGTCCCTTTGAAAATGGATAACCCAAAATATCAATCCACCCTCCTGCTGCACCAGCATATTCAAAAGATTTTCTGTTTTTGAAATCCATTATTTTCGGTTGGACAGCCCCAATGGTTGGATCGGATTGGAACAAAGCGATTGCAGGTTCAATCCATCCAGGTGTAACTTCAATATCTGAATTCAACAAAACGACATATTCTTCTGAAACGGATTTCAATGCCAGATTGTATCCTCCTGCAAAACCTAGGTTTATCTTATTGTTGATAAGCGTGACTTGCGGATAGTTCTCTTCTAAAAAAGCAAGTGATCCGTCGGTCGATCCATTGTCGGTCACATATACATGCAGACCGGAATAAGTCGATTTTAATAGAAAAGGCAAAAACTCCTGAAGGTATTTTTTACCATTCCAGTTCAGTATCACGACTGCTACAGGTTCTATATTGTTTTGTTCCAACATGAAGTAGGCAAAAATAGGTCCTTGGCAGTAAAATAGTTTGCATCTCGGGCTTTATTCGTCAAATTTGTTGTGTCGATGCTTTAATAACCAAAATGAACAAACCAACTACCTGGAAATTTCTCATGTCGCTGATTGCAGTCGGGATTGTAATCGGCACTTTTTTCTATTCCAATT
>CAMDFC010000049.1 GCA_945897185.1 Chitinophaga pinensis
CAGTTTTGCTTGCATTAGTTGCTCCAATAAGACCCATCTTGATTAACGAAACGCTCAAAAAAACAAGTGATCCAAACAGTGGACAGTTGGAACTGGTTATGCAGTTTTTGTTAATAATTACAATCATACAAGTCTTGGTATTATTACTTGAGACTGGTTTGCGATTTTTGTTTACTTATCTTACTTCATGGCTTGGGCATAAAGTAGTTAAAGACATAAGAGTAAAAATTTATGAGAAGATTTTGTCGCTTAACCTAAGGCAGTTTGACAAGACCCCAATTGGCACACTCACCACAAGAACCATCAATGATATTGAAGCAGTAAATGATATATTTTCTGAAGGGTTGGTTCCCATATTGGCGGATTTTCTTTCTATTATTGCCATTTTATCAGCCATGTTTTATACAGATTGGCAACTGACTTTGGTCTGTGTCATCCCTTTTCCCTTTTTAATTTTAGCTACTTATTTTTTTAAGGAAAGTGTAAACCGCTCTTTCACCAATGTCAGAAATGCCATCGCTTCTTTAAATGCTTTTGTTCAAGAGCATATTTCTGGAATGCAAATCATCCAGTCTTTTACAGCTGAAAAAAGAGAGCAGCAAAGGTTTCAATCTATTAACACCAAGCACAGAGATGCGAACATCCATGCAATATTTGCCTATTCTGTTTTTTTTCCAGTCGTAGAAATTGTATTGGCCTTTTCCATGGGAATCTTGGTCTGGTATGCCGCTACCACAAACTATGATCTTAGTCAAACGGCTGCAGTAGCAGTTGCGGGTAAAGTGGTTTCATTTACTTTACTGCTCAATTTATTGTTTAGGCCCTTAAGGGTGATAGCAGACAAATTCAATGTATTGCAAATGGGAATGGTTGCGGGAGAGCGAATTTTACAGGTGCTTGACAACCAAGATATCTTGCCTGTTAGTGCCCATTTTCAAGAATTCACTTTGAAGAAAGAGATCAGATTTGAGCAAGTTGATTTCGCTTACTTGGTAGGCCATCCGGTCTTAAAAAATATAAATTTTACAGTACAAAAAGGGGAAACCTTAGCCATTGTTGGGCATACCGGTAGTGGAAAGTCAACCATCACCAACTTGATAAATAGGCTGTATCAACACCAAAACGGACAGATTCTAGTTGACGGAGTGCCCATTGAAAAAATTGACATCCAATCACTTAGGTCTAGAATTGCAGTCGTTTTGCAAGATGTATTTCTGTTTTCAGGTAGCATTTTAGATAATGTTACCCTTAGAAACCCCCTCATTACAAAGGAAGAGGTACTTGCTGCTGCAAAAATGATGGGTATTCATGATTTCATTATGCAATTGCCTAATGATTATGAATACAATGTGATGGAAAGAGGTGCAACCCTTTCGTTAGGCCAACGTCAATTGCTGTCCTTCATCAGGGCCTTGCTTTATGGTCCAGAATTACTAATTTTAGACGAAGCAACCTCGTCTGTAGATTCTGGCACAGAAAGATTGATTCAACAAGCGATAGATGTGCTCACTGCGGGAAGAACCTCCATTGTTATTGCCCATAGGTTGTCTACTATCCAGAAAGCCAACCAAATTTTGGTATTAGACAAAGGCGAGGTGGTGGAATATGGAAATCACCAAGAACTGATTCAGAAGGGGGGTGCTTATGCGCGTTTGATTGCACTTCAACGACAGTCGAAAATTGACTGATATTTTTTGCCCTAACCTAGCTTTATTAGTCGTTTCGGCACTATCTTCGCACAAAATTTGAGTGCAATTATGCGTCTGAATGGCCTAAAATTTATGCTGGTAGCGTGTTTCAGCCTTTTTTTGGTGCTGATTTCCCTACCTGCAGGAGCAAATGAGGAAGTCGCTGGAGAGAAGCTCGATCCAGCAAAGGTAATCATGGAGCACATTCAGGATTCACATGAATTCCATTTCTTCACTTTGAAAAAAGCTGACGGTTCTGAATTTCATGCCACCATCCCGCTCCCCGTTATACTTTATTCAAAGGAAAGAGGTCTTTCTGTGTTTTCATCTTCCAAGTTTCATCACGGACATGATGCCTATAATGGCTATAAGATGGAGCATGATAAAATTCACGCGGAAGATCCCTATGTACATGTGTACGATTTTTCAATCACCAAGAATGTAATGCAAATGTTTATCGCATTAACTTTATTGGTGGTAGTCATGCTCAACATTGCAGCTAAGTACAAAAAAGGACAGGGTGTAACTTCTGCTCCAAAAGGATGGCAGAATGCAATAGAGCCTGTTATCACTTTAATTAGAGATGAAGTAGCCAAACCTAATCTTGCTGGTAAGTACAAGAAATATCTTCCTTACTTGCTCACTGTATTCTTCTTTATATTAATCAATAACTTATTTGGATTGCTTCCAGGATCAGCAAACGTGACTGGTAACATAGCCTTCACTGTTGTACTTGGTGTAATCTCTTTTTTTGTGATATTGTTCAGCACCAACAAGCATTTTTGGGGTCATATTTTTTGGTTCCCTGGTGTTCCAACCCCAATAAGAATTTTTATCATGTTGCCGGTTGAATTGCTCGGTGTATTCACTAAGCCATTCGCACTGATTGTCCGTCTTTTTGCCAACATGGTTGCTGGTCACATTATCATTCTTAGTTTCATAACATTGATATTTATTTTCGGAGAAATGAACGGTATCGCAGGATGGGGTTTCTCACCACTTTCTATTGGATTTGCTGTTTTCATTTATCTGATTGAAATAATGGTAGCTTTTATTCAAGCCTTCATTTTTACTAACCTGACTGCTGTATTTATCGGACAGGCTTTTGAAGGTGGGCATGATGAGGCACACCACTAACCGCTTTTTTCATTTTTAAAAACAAGTATCATGAGTCTGATGAACATTCTGCTCGACGTTGGCTTATCACACCTTGGTGGTGCTATCGGCGCAGGTCTCGCTGCTATCGGTGCCGGTATCGGTATTGGTCAGATTGGTAAGGGTGCAGTTGAATCAATTGCACGTCAACCAGAGGCTATTAATGACATTCGTGCGAACATGATCCTGACAGCAGCTTTCGTTGAGGGTGTTGCCCTTTTCGCAGTTATTGCAGGTCTTCTTGCTGTATTGAAGTAATCAATCAGCATTTCGCCAAATTCATACTGCATCCAATGCACAGGGCGGAGGATGCAGTACTTTAAAACAAGTCTTTTAAAAAATAAAACATGGATCTTTTATTACCTGGTTTAGGTCTTTTGGTGTGGACCCTAGTTGCGTTTCTTCTTGTTTTCTTTATACTCAAGAAATACGCGTGGGGTATCATCATTAAATCATTATCTGATCGCGAAACTGGTATTGCAGAATCTTTGTCCTCTGCACAAAAAGTGAAAGCTGAAATGGCGCAGTTGAAAAGTGAAAATGAAGCGTTGATGGTAAAAGCTCGTGAAGAACGTACCGTGATGTTGAAGGAAGCCAAAGAGACCAAAGACCGAATTGTAAATGAAGCAAAGGACCAAGCCAAGACTGAAGCAGCAAAGATTATTGCTGATTCCCAGGCGGCGATCCATGCACAGAAAATGGCTGCGCTTACTGATGTGAAAAATCAGATTGGTAATATGGTGATTGAAGTAGCAGAGAAGGTAATTCGCAAACAATTGGAAAACAAGGCGGATCAAGAAAAATACATTCAGCAAATGGCTGGTGAGCTTCACCAGTTTGGAAACTAATGAGGATATAGTATGGGTCATTCTAAAGTAGCATATAGATACGCAAAAGCATTATTTGATCTTGCACTGGAGACAGGTAAGGTAGATGATGTGCATGCAGATTTAACTCAAATAAAGAAGGTTAACCACAAAGAATTAACTGCTATACTTGGTTCACCTGTTATTGGTGGGGAAAAGAAAATTGCCATTTTTGAAGCTGTATTTTCTAATCATGTACAGCCAATTACAATTTCCTTTTTTAAATTGATTTTTAATAAAGGCAGATCTGTTGCTATCAAAGACATCATTGAAGCTTATTTTGATAAATACCGTTTGTATAGGGGAATCAAGGTTGTTGAAATGACCACAGCTGTATCAATTTCTGAAGATGTGAAACAAGCCATTGTAAAAGAGTTGCAGAACATTAACATGCTGGTGGGTAAAACCATTGAATTGAAAGAGAAAGTGGATGCATCAATTATTGGTGGAATACTCTTACAGGTGGATGATAAACTTTTTGATGCAAGTATCAAACACGATCTTCAGACAATCAAACGGCAGTTCATCAATAACATGTACGTTAGCCAACTTTAATAATTACACGAATCATTTTTTAAATCATCAGATATGATAGACATTAAGCCCGATGAGATTTCAGCAATACTCCGTCAGCAGTTGAGTAATTTCAATACGTCAGCTGAGTTGGAAGAAGTGGGCACCGTACTTCAAGTAGGTGACGGTATTGCGCGCATTTACGGATTGAACAATGTAAAATCCGGTGAATTGGTAGAGTTTGAAACAGGGGTAAAGGCTATTGCACTTAACCTTGAGGAAGACAATGTGGGTGTGGTGTTGATGGGAGAGGGTACAGGAATCAAAGAAGGTTCTAAAGTTAAAAGGACAGGTAAGATTGCATCTATCAAAGCCGGAATGGGTTTGGTAGGTCGCGTTATCAATACATTAGGTGAGGCAATCGACGGAAAGGGTCCGATTACTGGGGATCTTTATGAAATGCCAATTGAGCGAAAAGCACCAGGGGTTATTTTCCGTGAACCGGTAAAAGAGCCATTGCAAACCGGACTTAAAGCCATCGATGCCATGATTCCTATTGGAAGGGGGCAACGTGAGTTGATCATTGGGGATCGTCAAACTGGTAAGAGTGCTATTGCTATTGATACCATAATTAACCAAAAAGAGTTTTTCAAAGCAGGCAAACCTGTTTATTGTATATACGTAGCCATTGGCCAGAAAGCGTCAACCATTGCCGGAGTAATGAAAACGTTGGTTGACAATGGTGCGATGGAATATACCATCATTGTTGCTGCTCCTGCAGCTGATCCAGCTCCGCTTCAATTCTACGCTCCATTTGCTGGTGCTGCGATTGGAGAATTCCTTCGTGATACTGGAAATGCTGCGTTGATTATTTATGATGATCTTTCTAAGCAAGCGGTTGCTTATCGTGAGGTTTCATTGTTGTTGCGTCGCCCTCCAGGACGTGAAGCATATCCTGGTGACGTATTCTATTTGCACAGTCGTTTATTGGAGCGTGCTGCTAAGGTGATTGCAAAAGATGAGGTTGCGGCTAAGATGAACGATTTACCTGATTCAATAAAACATCTTGTAAAAGGAGGAGGTTCTTTGACTGCATTGCCAATTATCGAAACACAAGCAGGTGACGTTTCAGCTTATATCCCAACCAACGTAATTTCAATTACAGACGGACAAATATTCTTGGAATCTAACTTGTTCAATGCAGGTATTCGTCCAGCTATCAACGTGGGTATCTCAGTAAGTCGTGTTGGTGGTAACGCACAGATTAAATCAATGAAAAAGGTATCTGGTACATTGAAACTTGACCAGGCACTTTACCGTGAGTTAGAGGCCTTCTCTAAATTTGGTGGCGACTTAGATGCGGCTACCAAGTCAGTAATCGATAAAGGTGCTCGTAACGTTGAAATATTAAAACAAGGCCAATTCCAGCCGGTTGCGGTAGAAAAGCAAGTTGCTATTATTTACCTTGGTACGCAAGGCCTTCTTAAAGAGGTGCCAGTGAAATTAGTGAAAGACTTTGAAGAACAATTCCTTTCCGAAATGGAAATCAAGTATCCTGAGATTCTTGCCGAATTTAAAAAAGGAAACCTTCCTGAGGATGGTATCAAAACCATGGTTGAATTCGCTAAAACAATCGTAGCGCAATACAAATAAATGCTGCATTAAATAAGAATGAAACGCCGGTTATTAACCGGCGTTTTTTGTTGAACCTTCGTCTGCTAAATTTGTTTAAATTAGAATGAAATTTAAAACCCTTTATTTAGTTACCAATACTTCCCCAACATGATTCTAGAGGTGGCACATCTTAAAAAGAATTTTGGAAGCTTTGTTGCCGTAGATGATTTGTCTTTTTCTGTAAAAGCAGGTGAAGTATATGGGTTTTTAGGGCAGAATGGTGCTGGAAAATCCACAACCATACGCATGTTGCTTTCTTTAATTACTCCTACTAGTGGGTCCATACAGTTGTTTGGAAAATCTATAAACCAATACCGAGAAGAAATTCTTAACCAGGTGGGTGCTGTTGTTGAGAAGCCTGATCTATACAAGTACCTGTCTGGATATGAGAACCTCCATCTTTTTGCAAAGATGAGTGGCAAATTGATATCAAAAGCTGAAATAATCAACACGCTTGCTTTAGTTGGACTAGAAAAAAGATGCCATGATCCCGTACGGGTTTATTCACAGGGTATGAAACAAAGACTAGGTATTGCTGTTGCTTTGGTGCACGATCCAGAATTCATCATCTTAGACGAACCTACCAATGGTTTAGATCCCCAAGGGATAGCAGATATTCGTAACCTCATTTTAATGTTGAGTAAGGAACGAAGAAAGACAGTGTTGGTTTCTTCTCATCTATTATCAGAGATTGAGCAAATAGCCGATAGCATGTTGATCATCAATAAGGGCAGAAAAATTGTAGAAGGGAAAGTAAATGAATTATTGAATCCCAACAATGTGAGGTTAGAGATTGTAGTAGACGATCATTTGCTGGCAAAAAAAATAATTGAATCAACACTTTGGTCAAAAGGCCTTAAACATGCTCCTGATGGCAAAATTATTGTAGAGACAGAAGCTGCTGCTGTTGGTCAATTGAATAAATTACTTGTTGATAATAAGTTGAATGTATCCAGCCTCCGTTCTATGAATTCATTAGAGGCTTATTTCCTATCCTTAACATCAGACAATGAAGTTTAGTACCGTCGTTTATTTGGAACTCTATAAGATCTTTAGAAAGCCCAGAACCTATATTGCTTTCGGAGCCATTGCAGCAATTGTTGGACTCATTCAACTTGGTTTTTATGCTGATGGTAAAAATTATATGCAATTTGGGATGCAATCCTTTACAGATTCCTTCGATATCAATGGGAACATCATGAATGGCTATCTAATGGCATATATCATTTTGCAATTGATGTTGGTGCATGTGCCTTTGTTAATTTCATTGGTAGCGGGTGATATGATCTCGGGTGAAGCTGCGCAAGGAACATTAAGGGTTTTGTTAACCAAACCCATTAGCAGAGCAATGCTTATTTCCGGAAAGTTTGCTGCATCTTTCATTTATACTATTGCCCTGTTGATTTGGATGGCAATATGGGCCTTAGGCATCTCCATGCTCGTATTTGGTGTTGACGATATGCTCATTCTTAAAAGTGATTTGGTTACACAAATTGTAAAAACAGATATTCTTTGGCGTTACGCTGCAGCATTTGGATTTGCAGCTTTGGCAATGACAACAGTTGCTGCTATGAGTTTTTTCTTGAGTCTTTTTGCTGAAAACTCACTTGGTCCTATTATGGCAACCATGAGTATCATCATTGTATTTACGATACTCAATACATTGGATCTACCCATTTTCGAAAACGTGAAACCCTTCCTTTTTACCAGTCACATGTTAGGGTGGAAAGGATTTTTCGATGTTCAGATCAATGAGAACAATGAGCAGATTGTGGGCTCCATAGAAAACTTGCCCGCAGTGATGGTTTCCGCAGGGATTCTGTTGCTTCACATCCTTGGATTTCTGCTAGCGTCGGTTTTGGTCTTTAGAAAAAAAGATGTGCTCTCTTAATGCTACTAGGCATTGTCTGTAACCACCAGCAAAGAATAAATCATACCAGGTATCCAGAAGATAAACGTAAGTAACAAAGAAATCCAAAATTTGGTGGTCACTTTATTTTCATAAAGAACAACACCAATTGGTGGAATTAAAATTGCAAAAATGATGGCTAACAATTTATTGTCATCTATTTTTTCGCCATTCTTTAAGTTCGACTTGTATTTGCTTATCTCAGTTTTTACATTTGAAAATCTTTCTTTTTTCTCGGATTTCGACAATTGATTGAATTCATTTACAGCCTCATTGATCTGCGCCTCTGTTTTGTTTTCAGCAGTTGTTGCAGGGGGTAGGATTGCTGCCTGAACAGAAGAAGTGAAAATTGCGATTGATAATGCGAAGATGATCGTGTAAATAGACTTTTTCATTGGAAATTTTATTTATACTGCAAATGTAAATTTGTTTTGCTTATTCGCTCTTGTGTAAATTCATTATTTTCAGTTTGAAATTTATAACAAATGAAAAAATCTTTCGCTTTCCTACTTTTTCCGCTGTTTTATTTGTCTGCCATCGCAGATGTAAGACTTCCTTCTATTATTGGCTCTCATATGGTTTTGCAGCAAAACTCAAAAGTGAAAATATGGGGTTGGTCTGCACCTGCAGAAAACATCACCATTACTGTGGGATGGGATACTACAACCTATGTAACCAAAGGGAGTCGTGGTGCTACATGGATCACTGAAATCAATACTCCAGTAGCAGGCGGACCATTTATTATTAAAATAAAAGGGACAAATGAAATTGTTTTGGAAGATGTGATGATTGGCGAGGTTTGGTTATGTGGCGGACAAAGTAACATGGAGTGGTCCGCTGATCAGGGGCTACAACAATCAAAAGAGGAAGCTCCCAATGCAAAAAATAAAAACATCAGGTTTTTTTATGTGCCTAAATCCACCTCTTCCACACCGCAAGACAATGTATCTGCGCGTTGGGTAGTTTGTAATTCGGAAGACATGTTGCATTTTAGTGCGATTGGCTATTTTTTTGGAAAACAGATACAGGGTACAACTGGGTTTCCTGTAGGGCTAATCAATAGTAATTGGGGAGGGACACCTGCGGAAGTATGGACGCCTGCTGATGTAGTATCCAATAATCCTACTCTTCGTGATGCAGCAAATAAAATTCCCCCATTTGATTGGTGGCCCAATAAAAGTGGTGAAGCATACAATGCCATGATTTACCCATTGACCAACTATGCCATTGCTGGAGTACTATGGTATCAAGGAGAAAGTAATGTAGATACCTACTATGGATACAAGCAGTTAATGATCAGCATGATTGAAAGTTGGAGAAAGGCATGGGAAAAAGAGTTTTCTTTTTATTTTGTGCAAATTGCACCTTATGCCTATAGCTATACACACATCAAAGGCGCCTTATTAAGAGAAGCGCAAACAGCAACGTCATCTCATCCCAAAACAGGCATGGTGGTAATTAGTGATTTGGTTGATAACGTAAATGATATCCATCCAAATATGAAAAAAGAAGTTGCTGCCCGCTTAGCCGCTTATGCACTTTCAGAAACTTATGGAATGAATGTAGGGGCTTATAAAAGTCCAGTTTATAAAACACATACAATTGAAAAGGCTGCTATTCGTATTCATTTTGATCATGTTCCTGTAGCACTTGTATCGAAAGGTGGAGCGCCTAATGATTTTTACATTGCAGGTGCCGACGGTGTTTTTTTGCCTGCAACAGCAAGGGTTGAGGGTAAAACAGTTATTGTATATAACCTGTCTATCAAAGAACCGAAGCACGTGAGGTTTGGTTTTACCAATACAGCAATGTCCAATCTTTTCTCTGCGGAAGGATTGCCTGTTAATTTATTTAGGACTGATAAGTAGGGAATAGCCTGCCTGCCGGTAGGCAGAGGAACAGGCAACAGGGAATAGATTATTACACTAATCCCTGTTGCCTATTAATAATACTTCGTAACACCAGGTACCGCAATCTTATACTGACCATTTGCGTCCGGTAATGATTGAGGTAAAGTATTCCAGGTATAGGCAGATGGTTGAATGTTTAATCCGCAATTCAATGCTTTGTCCCATTCTACTAGCTTACCACTATATGTTGCCATTCTTCCAAGTATAGAAGACATCGTACTTTTTGCTCCATTTTCAGCATCGGCAAATTTGTATTCACCCTTTGCAATTGCAGCAAATAATTCATCGTGTTCAGATTGGTAAGGGTCGTTTTCAGATTTGGTATCAAACTGATAAAGTAGTCCACCTTTGTGGTCTCTGATGTTGGCTGCGCCACAGAATATTTTCCCTTTCGTTCCAACAATCAACTCATCCACTTTAGACATCGTGTTTTGTATGTGTCTACACTGACTATTTAAAATAGAACCATCTGCATAATGAAACTCAACATAATGGTGATCGAAAATCTCTCCATGGTTCTTTCCCTTTCTTACTTCTCTTCCGCCCATTCCTTGTGCTTTTACTGGATATGCACCTTTGAACCAGTTAATTACATCGATGTTGTGGATGTGTTGTTCAGTAATGTGATCTCCACAAAGCCAATTGAAATAATACCAATTGCGCATTTGATATTCCATTTCAGTTTGTCCTTCTTTTCTTTGGTTTACCCAAACACCATCGTTGTTCCACCAGGCTTGTGCTGATGTAATTTCACCAATCATGTCTTTTCTTTTGAAAAGCTCACGGTAGGAGTTTTGGTAATGTCTTTGTAGACCAACAACTACATTTAATTTTTTTGATTTTGCAACAGCTGCAGCCGCTAATACTTTTTTAATGCCCTCTGGATCAGTCGCTACCGGCTTCTCCATGAAGATGTGTTTATTCTGGTTGACTGCTTCTTCAAAATGAATAGGTCTGAATCCAGGAGGAGTTGTAAGTATTACAACATCAGCCAAGGCAATTGCCTGCTTATAAGCATCAAAGCCGACAAACTTTCTTTCTTCAGGAACATCAATCATCTTGGTGATATCTCCACTGATACCAGCTTCTGATAAATCACCAGTTATTGCTTTGTATGCAGAATCAATTCGGTCTTTGAATGCATCTGCCATGGCTACCAACTTCACATTTTGCTTACTTCTCAAGGCTTGTACAGCAGCACCAGTTCCTCTTCCACCACATCCAATCAAAGCAATTTTGATTACATCTGATGCGCCAGAATAAAAGTTGGCATTGCTGAGCAGGGGTGCTGTCAAAATTGCACCAGAAAGTAATCCAGCATGCTTTACAAATTCACGGCGTTGGTTATTGTTGAATGGCTTTTTGTTTTGCATCGTTTTTTGTTTTGGGTTTAATTACCTAGATACAATTTATAGAATTTTTCGGCTTCTTCAGCAGTTGGTTGATTGATTGGCCTAACTATTCTAAAGCCGACAAACATGCCGTCTGTTAGCCACCACCTGCTTTTTGGTATTTGTGGATCTCTTTTGTTCCAATTAGAGACAGAATAGCTCCTGTTGCTTGATTTTAAAGTAGTGGCATCATCCAAATAGGACCCGCCTCTTATACTTCTGGGATACCTGCTTATGGGAAAGGAAACGGGATCAACTGCGCCATCGCTCAATTTACTCAAGTAAGAAGAATCGTATTGGTCCATGGTCCATTCTGCTACATTGCCATGCATGTCGAACAATCCCCAGTTATTTGATTTTTTGAGACCTACTTTTTGATACTTGCCTTTGCTGTTGGTTTTAAACCAGGCATATTGGCTCAACATACTTGCGTTATTGCCAAAGGAATAAGAACCATTGTTTCCTGCTCTACAGGCATATTCCCATTCAGCTTCAGTAGGCAAACGGTAAAATACACCAGTTTGCGTATGCAACCATTTGCAAAACATCATTGCCGCATCTACACTCATGCTGTTCATGGGGTATCCGCCATCTTTGCCCATGTTCCAACTTAAATCAATGTACTGCGCTGTAGGTCTGGTTACTGCGTCTAGTTTTGAGCCTTGCGACAAATTTTCGTCTCGGAAAAATACATTATACTGGTCGTGTGTAATTTCGTAAGCGCACATCCAAAATCCGGATACTTGTATTTGTTTAGCTGGTTTTTCATTTGCCTTCCCCATGTTGTTCCCCATCATAAACTTACCACCAGTAATTTCAACCAACTTTAATTTTTGGTTAGATCCAGGAAGCAAAATTTCCTCTGTTTTAATTGTGGGTGTTTGTGCAAAACAAAACCCTTGTAGCAATAAAGTGTAGGCAGTTATGTAGATTATTTTTTTCAATGACCATGATTTCTTGCAATTTTAGTTAAATTGTAGTTATCAATTACGATTTACCGAGCCAATTTTCACATTATGGAACGTAGAGGTTTTTTAAGAAATTCTGCATTTGCTGGAGCCGCTGTTTTACCCGGACTCTCTCTATTTGGAAATGCAAAGACTACTGAGCTTCAAAAACCATTTAACCTGAATTATGGATTCCATGATGGTATGTTTGCTGCACATGCGGGTAAAGACTTTATTGATCAGATCAAATTTGCGCATGAGTATGGATTTCGCTCTATTGAAGACAATGGCATGATGGATCGAACCCCTGAAATGCAAGCCAAAATAGGAGACACACTTGCAAAACTGGGAATGCAAATGGGTGTATTTGTAATTACCACCAACGGATGGCATTGGAAAATGAGTTTGGCAACTGGAAAGAAAGAGTTTAAAGATCTAATTGTAAGGGATTGTAAAACTGCTGTTGAAGTGGCTAAGCGTTGTAATGCCAAGTGGATGACGGTTGTACCTGGAAATTATGATAGAACACAACATTTAGATATGCAAACAGCCCATGTGATTGATGGGTTAAGAAGAGGGACAGAAATCTTGGAAAAGCATGGGTTGGTGATGGTTTTAGAACCATTGAGCGACAACCCAGATTTATTTCTGCGTTATTCTACCCAAACCTATATGATCTGCAAAGCGGTGAATAGTCCCTCTTGTAAAATTTTATTTGACATGTACCACATGCAGAGAAATGAGGGGAATATCATTTCCAACATTGATAAAACCTGGGATGAAATTGGCTATTTTCAAATTGGAGATAATCCTGGAAGAAATGAACCAACCACGGGAGAAATGAACTATAAAAACATATTCAAACACATCTACAACAAAGGTTACCGCGGTATCATGGGAATGGAGCATGGTAATTCAATCAAAGGCAAGGAAGGGGAATTGGCCTTGATCAAAGCATATAGAGAATCTGATTCGTTTTTGTAATTGTTGCAACTGAACATTTAAAGCATCCTGTTGTTTTTAGAATATGAGGAAGTATTGTCTGTTTTTATTATTGTCTGTTTCTTTTCAGATTTCTTTTGCACAAACTGCAGATGAAATTGTATCTAAACTTAAAGCCAAGTTGGTTTCTGTAAAAGATTACGAGGCTGTTGGTAAGTTAAAGACCGACGTGGCTTTTTTGAAAATTCCAATTTCGACGGTCCGTATTTATTACAAGTATCCAGATCTTTTTAGAATCAAAAAAAATGGTGGTATTTCAGTGTTACCGAAAGGGGGAATTAAAATAAACATGAGTGCCATGATTGTCGATGGAAACTATACTGCGTTATTGGCAGGGCGTATCAAGTGGAAAGACCAAGACCTGGCAATGGTGAAGTTGATTCCCAACGACATCAATTCTGATGTGGTAATTACTACACTATATGTAGATGATAAGGAAATGTTGATCCGAAAATCCATTACATCCACCAAAGAAAATGGCACCTACGAAATGGAGATGGATTTCGGGAAATATGCGAAATGGGGTTTACCTGATAAGGTGGTGATGATTTTCAATACCAAAGATTACAAGCTACCTAAAGGAATTACTTTTGAATACAATGCAGGAATTGCGAGCAAACCTAAAACACCAAAACCATTAGGGAACAAGGGTCGTATTGAAATAATCTACAACCTCTATGAAGTAAACAAGGGATTAAAGCCTGAAGTGTTTACAGCAAAATAACCAGCATTTAGAAACTAAAGCCTAAAGAAATTCCAGTTCTCAATCCAGCCCAGGGACCTTTCAAATCGACCATTGCCTCGTTAGGGCTAACAGTTACGTTCTGTTTGATGAAAGGCACAGTAATGTCTTTTAAAGCATTCTCAAGACTGGTTCGTTCAGTTGGACTGAGAGATAGGTTAGTGGTTCCCTTGATAATACCTTTTGCGCTGCCATAATGTGGTCCGAGTATTTGCCAATCCAACCAGAAATTTTTCCCCAACTTCCATTGTGCGCCAATTAGAAGTCCGAATGTATTGCTCTTTATATTTCCTTCCATGTTGAAAGTAGCGGGTTGTCCGCTGTCCAATGTAAAATCAATACCCAGACCTTTACCGCCAAACTTTGCGCTTCTAAAAAATGGAGCCAGATAAAAACCCTGTCCAAAGCCTTTTTTTCCTAAATAAAATCTTACTTCAGGTGTAATTGCTGAATTCGAGACAACTAAATTGTCGAGAGATGCTCTTGCCTGTGGATCAGTTGTAGGTATTAATGCTCTGAATAAAAATTTTCCATTTGGAAGTAGCCTAAAAGAAAGTGCAACAGAAATTCGTTTGGAAAGAAATCTTTCATATTGACCATTGATTGAAAAGCC
>CAMDFC010000050.1 GCA_945897185.1 Chitinophaga pinensis
AAAATTTAAAGAAAGAATAGAAGCCGGATCTACTTCACTTGCATTTAATGGAACAAGGTCGATAGAAACAATTACACTCCAAAACATCATTGAGGCTGCAAAAAACGAAGACACCCTTTGCATTGAAATGCTGGAAGAACTTGGTGAAAAACTGGGCAAAGCAATAGCCATTGTAATCAACATTTTCAATCCAGAAACTGTGATCTTGGGAGGCACTTTGTCGGAAACCGGGGAATATCTTCGCTTTTCAGCAAAAAGCACATTAAACAGGCTATCGCACAGCATAGTAAACAACGACACCACCCTTAAAGTTTCTCAATTGGGTGAGAAAGCCGGTGTGTTGGGCGCTTGTTTAAATGCCAGAGCTAAATATTTATTTGATCAATAAGCCAAAGCAAATAAAACCCTTTGTTTGCTTGGCTTTCCAGAGAAAACACAAACGCCCTCTTCCAATTTGTTATCTAGAGGTATACAACGAATAGTTGCTTTTGTCTCATCTTTGATCTTATCTTCTGTCTCAGCAGTACCATCCCAATGTGCAGCAACAAATCCACCTTTGGTAGTCAACACATCTTTGAATTCTTCCCAAGAATTTACTTCAGTAATGTGAGTGTCTCTGTATGCCAATGCTCTGTTATAGAGGTTTTGCTGAATGTCTTCCAACAACTGAACAATGTATGCAACAACACCTTCGGCAGGTACTGAAGATTTTTCTTTGGTATCTCTTCGCGCAATTTCTACTACTCCGTTTTCAATGTCTTTCTGACCGATTGCGATTCGCACAGGTACTCCTTTCAATTCATATTCGGCAAATTTCCATCCCGGTCTTGTGTTATCCGAATCATCATATTTTACGGATATACCCTGTTTTTTCAACCCGGCCATGATGCCATGTACCTTTTCATCCACCAAGGCTTTTTGCTCAGGCCCTTTGTAAATCGGGACAATCACCACTTGCAACGGTGCAATTTTTGGTGGCATTACCAAGCCTTGGTCATCACTATGCGCCATCACCAATGCCCCAATCAAGCGGGTAGAAACACCCCAAGAAGTAGCCCAAACATATTCTTGCTTATTTTCTTTTGTGAGGTATTTTACTTCAAATGCCTTTGCAAAATTTTGTCCAAGGAAATGTGAAGTGCCTGCCTGCAAAGCTTTGCCATCTTGCATGAGCGCCTCAATACAATAAGTTTCCAAAGCACCTGCAAATCTTTCATTGGTCGTCTTCACTCCTTTCATCACGGGAAGAGCCATGTAATTCTCAACAAAATCAGCATATACATGCAACATTTTTTCAGCCTCTCCAATTGCTTCTTCCGCTGTAGCATGTGCAGTATGCCCTTCTTGCCATAAAAATTCTGTAGTCCTTAGAAATAACCTTGTGCGCATTTCCCAACGAACCACATTGGCCCATTGGTTAATCAGCAACGGAAGATCTCTATAAGATTGAATCCAATCTTTGTATGCATTCCAAATGATGGCTTCGCTGGTTGGACGAACAATCAACTCCTCTTCCAATTTTGCTTCAGGATCTACAATCAATTTTCCTTTGTTGTTGGGATCTGCTTTCAAACGGTAATGGGTAACCACTGCACACTCTTTTGCAAACCCCTCAGCATGTCCCTCTTCCTTTTCCAAAAATGATTTTGGCACAAACAAAGGAAAATAAGCATTTACGTGACCCGTGTCTTTGAACATCTTATCCAAAACATCCCGCATGTTCTCCCAAAGGGCATAGCCATAGGGTTTGATGACCATACAACCCCTCACTGCAGAATAATCTGCCAATCCTCCCTTCAGTACCAAATCGTTGTACCATTGCGAATAGTCTTTTTCCCTTGAAGTCAGTTCATTGCCCATATGGATGATTTAACATTTTTTATGATTTTAACTGCAACTTTTATCACTTTCAGCCGTCTAATAATAAAGAAGCGTTAGCGCAAAAGTAGTAACTTCGGATTAATCTTTAAATCACTAAGTATGAAGAGGATGATTCTTGCAATTTCAGTGGCTTCCATCATGATGGGTTGCAGCACTGCATATAGAAGCGGTCAAACGCCTGACGACGTCTATTTTTCACCTGTTAATGAAAGTAGAGGCGGTTATGTTGACGTAGAAGAAGATGGAAACTACCGAGATTCAGAAATCCCTTTGAATGATCGTTATTTGAGAATGAAAGCCATGGGTGGATCTAGATGGAGGGCATTTGACGATGACTTTGCCTATTGGAACAACCCTTATTGGAACAATTCAGCTTATCTTGATTTTTACCCTTCATTCAAGGGAGGTGGTTTTGGTTTGGGCATGGGTATGGGGAATCCATTTTTTGGATCAACCAATTTTGGATATAATCCGTTTTTCAACCCTTTTTCACCTTATAATTACGGAAGACCTATCGTAGTATTCAACAATGTAAAGTATACCAACCCAAGAGCAAACGGACCAAGGATGTACAACATGAATAACTACACACCTCCGCAAAACTCAGGTTCCAAGTTTGGATCCAATAGCCTACGTTCGGGTGGCCAGTATATCAACAATGGCGGCAATGGAACACCTAGAGGTGGGTACAATCCACGTGGCAGCGGCAACAGCAGCCCTTCCAGGACATTTAGCAACAACGGTTCAGGATCTGGAAGTAACAACAGCTCCAACAGCTCGTCTTCTGGAAGCAGCAGCAGTGGCTCTGCACCGGTAAGGTCTTTCGGACGCGGAGGCAACTAACCTTTCAAATTCTTGTATTGTGATGAGGAAATTATTTTTGGTTGTAGCTACCCTCTTGAGTGGTGTTGCAATGGCACAAGAACCAGCGGATGCTTTAAGGTATTCCATGATGGGCCATGGCGGAAGTGCAAGAACAAGGGCCATCGGCGGCGCAGTTGTTTCACTGGGTGGCGATATTACTGCAGGTGCAGTTAACCCGGCAGGTCTGGCTTTTTTTAGAACAAGTGAATTTGTTTTCACTCCCTCATTTTCACTCAACAATACAAAGATCAATTACCTCGACAATGAGAGTAGAGATAAAAAAACAGCTTTAGACATCAGCAATTTTGGTTTCATCCTCCCCAAAGATGGATCCAACAACGGCAATTGGAGAAATTTTACAGTTGGATTGGGTATGAACAGAAGGGCCAATTTCAACAACCAAACTGTTTTAAAAGGGACCAACAACGAGAGCTCATACTCAGAAAAATACTTAGAAGAATTAATCAACAATAATATCACCAACCCCAATGATGCGGCCAGCAAATTTCCCTACGGCGCAAGTCTTGCCTTAAATACTTATTTGATTGATACCCTATCCGGGGCTGGGGGCACCGTAGCCGGATACAAAAGCCTTTCTACACCGCAAACCGGTGTATCACAGCAACAAAACATCTCAACCAAAGGAGGGATTAACGACTATTACATTGCCGCTAGTGGCAACTACATGGATCGCCTTTTTGTTGGAGGTGGCATTACATTTAGTCAGCTTAAATTTGAAAGAACATCCACCTTTAGAGAAACAGACATCACCAACAACAAGAACAACAATTTCAATTATTTTGAAACACAAGAAACCCTTCTAACAGAAGGAATAGGTGTTGGCATCAACCTTGGCATTATTGTGAGGCCCATCGATCAAATTAGAATTGGTGCAGCTTTTCATTCTCCAGTTTTGTACAATATGGATGACCGCTACACCACAAAAATTACTACGGATGTTGAAGGATATCAGGGAAAAAATGTACTCACACAAAGCTCCAGAGATTTCAACAATGGTGAAGCGGGAGAGTTTCAATACGATTATACCAACCCAATGAGATTCATGTTTGGTATATCTTATATTTTCCAGGAAGTAGAAGACGTTAAACAACAGCGAGGTTTCATAAGTGCGGATGTTGAGTTTTTAAACTATGGGAAAGCCAAATTCAATACAGGAAGCTTAACCAATGGTGTAAATTATCTAGATGAAGTAAATGCTTCCATCAAAGACCAATACAGATCGGCAATCAATTTTAGAGTTGGCGGTGAACTCAAATTCAACACCATCATGGCAAGATTGGGTTATAACTACATGGGCAATGCTTATCAATCGACCGTTCTCAAGGGCACACAATCCAATATCAGTGGAGGCTTGGGATATAGAGACAAGGGATATTTCCTAGACCTAACTTATGTGCACAGGATAAACAAAGACGCTACCTTCCCTTATCGACTAGACAATGGATTCTTTGCCCCAGGTTTTGTAAAAGGCTCCAATGGAAATATTGTTGTAACCGTTGGTATGAAGTTTTAATCGTCCCAAATAAATGTTTCTTCACTGTTTTCCTAATTTGCCTCTTTGTCTTTTTTCATTAACTTGCCGCTATGGCAGTCCTAAAATTTCGCGTCTTCTTTGAAGAAGACGATACCATTTACCGCGATATTGCTATCAAGCACAACCAATCTTTTTTCGAGTTGCACCAAGCCCTACTTGCAGCTTATGAATTTGACAGTATTCACCAAGCCTCTTTTTACAGGAGCAACGACAGCTGGCAGAGAGGCAGAGCTATCAGTCTTGAGAAATACGACAATGTTGAATACAAAGTAGATCCATTGGATATGTTTGAAACAAACATTGGTACAGAAATCAGAGATACTGAACAGAAATTTGTTTACGTATACGACTTTCAAAAAAATTGGTCATTTCAAATCCAATTGATTGGTGTTTCGAAAGAGGAAAATGTAAAACTCATCTACCCTACCATAACAAGAAAAGAAGGTATTGGTCCAAGTCAGTATGGTATCAAAAGTATTCTTGGGGATCGCTTTGCGGATGTAGAAGAAAAGTATGACTTAGGCGCATTGGGTGAAGGCTTTTCTGATGAAGGTGAAGAAGGCAGTAATGATACCGATGAATTGGGTGGTGAAGAGAACGCTACTGAAGAAGACAATGCATTTTAAATTTTCGTGAATAAATCTGTAATCATTGTAGCGGGACCAACAGCAGTGGGCAAAACGGCGGAGGCCATTCGTTTGGCAAAATCTTATGGCACTGAAATCATATCTGCCGACTCAAGACAATGTTACAAAGAACTCAATATCGGCGTAGCGCGTCCCACTCCCTTAGAACTTGCAGAAGTTAAACACCACTTCATTGGCAATCATTCCATTCACGAAAACATTACCGCTGGAAGTTTTGCCAGAGAAGCGGCTATTTATATTGAAGAGATTTTAAAAACAAGAGATACAGCTGTTGTGTGTGGAGGTACCGGTCTTTACATAAGGGCATTGGTTGATGGCTTAGATGAAATACCTCCCATACCCATTGAAATTAGAAATGAGGTAATTCAACTTTTTGAAACAAAAGGAATAGAAGCATTAAGAAAGGCATTACTTGAAAAAGATCCTGCGTTTGAACAACAAGGAGAAATCAACAATCCCAACCGCATGATGAGGGCCTTGGAAGTTGTATTGCATACAGGCATACCCATATACCAATTTCAAATAAATGCGGAGTGCAGAGGCATCAACAGTAAGTACAAGATAAAATACAACATCATTTCATTACCAAGAGAATTACTGTATCAACACATTAATGAGCGGGTAGAAAAAATGATGCGTGAAGGTTTAGAAGAAGAGGCCAAAACAGTTTACCCATTTAAAGCACTTACTGCTTTACAAACTGTGGGATACAAAGAGCTGTTTGATTATTTTGACGGAATTCTTACCAGAGAAGAAGCTGTTGGAAAAATAAAACAACATACACGCAACTATGCAAAGCGACAAATTACTTGGTTCAAGCGGTATGCGGATGAAGACCTAATTTCTTTCCCTCCGCTAACATCATAGCATAAGCAGCATCATAACTGTTTTCAATTATACCATCCAACATTGCTTCTCTAATTGAAGTTTTGATTAGTCCCACTTCTCTACATGGCAACAATTTAAATACCTCCATAATTAATTCCCCTGTGATTGGTGGTTGCCAATTTCTGATTTTATCTTTTTCCTCAACTTCTTTTAAACGCTGACGAACCAATTCGAAGTTGGCCCTAAATTTCTTCACTTTGCTTTCGTTCTTGGAGGTGATATCCGCATCGCACAAAGTCATTAAATCTTCAATATCATCACCAGCATCAAACAGGAGGCGGCGAATAGCAGAATCGGTGATGCTTTCTTTTGTTAAGCTGATAGGACGTAAATGGAGCTCTACCAGTTTTCTAACATACCGCATGTTTTCTTGCATGGGCAATTTCAACTTTGTAAATATCTTGGGAACCATCCTACCACCAACTACTTCATGTCCGTGGAAAGTCCATCCAATTCCTTCCTCAAATCTTTTGGTTGCAGGCTTGGCAATATCGTGTAGCAAGGCTGCCCAACGCAACCAAAGGTTATCCGTATGCAAACAAATATTATCGAGTACCTGCAGCGTATGGTAGAAATTGTCTTTATGCCCCTTCCCATCAATGTATTCAGCACCTGCCAAATCTACCATAGCAGGAAATATCTCTTTTAACAATCCGGTTTTAAACAACAGATCCCAACCAATAGATGGCTTGGAGGAAAGCATAATCTTATTCAATTCATCGGTGATCCGTTCCTGACTGATAATTGAAATTCGAGGCGCTGTTTCTACAATTCCAAGCAGGGTATTACTTTCAATTACAAAACCCAATTGAGTAGCAAAACGTATGGCCCTCAACATCCTTAGCGGATCGTCGCTGAATGTTTTTTCGGGTGCCAATGGCGTTCGAATGATCATGTCATTTAAATCTTGAACACCATTAAAAGGATCAACCAATACTATTTCTTGGTTGATTGATTGAACAACTTCAATGGCTAATGCATTGATGGTAAAGTCTCTTCTTTCCTGATCGTCTTTGATGGTACCAGGTTCAACTGTAGGATTTCTAGAATGCTGCTGATAGCTTTCTTTTCGAGCGCCAACAAACTCCACATCATACCCTTGTATATTGATATGTGCTGTTCCAAAATTCTTAAACCAAGAAACTTTAGGATGTGGATGAAAGAGTTCGCTTACTTTATTAGCCAAAGCAATGGCGTCACCCAGACAAACGATATCGATGTCTTTACATGGCCGGCCTAACAATTTATCACGCACAAAACCACCCACAACAAATGCAGGCAAGGACAAGTGCTTTGCAGCCTCAGCTACTTTACCAATGATCACTTTCTCTTGTTGTTCTAGCTGCACTTGCATTGGGTAAAGTTAATAAAAACAAATAAGGGTAAGCTTAAACCGATACGTTGAAGTCGCGCAAAGCATCATTAAGACTGGTCTTGAGATCGGTACTGGCTTTACGCTGACCAATTATCAAGGCACAACCCACTTCGTATTTCCCAGCAGGAAATTCCTTGGTATACGATCCTGGAATTACTACAGATCTGGCAGGAACACGTCCTTTATATTCAATTGGCGTTGGACCACTTACATCAATAATCTTGGTCGATTTTGTCAGCACCACATTAGCGCCCAATACAGCCTCTTTTTCAACTACAACACCTTCAACAACAATACATCGACTGCCAATGAAACAACCGTCTTCAATGATTACAGGTGTTGCTTGTAAAGGTTCCAATACACCACCAATTCCTACACCGCCACTCAAGTGTACACCTTTACCAATTTGCGCGCAACTACCTACTGTAGCCCAAGTATCCACCATGGTGCCTTCATCTACATAGGCACCAATATTTACATATGATGGCATTAATATCACATTCTTGGCCAAATAAGCACCATAACGCGCAACTGCATGCGGCACAGCACGTACACCCAAAGATTTATAATCTTTCTTCAACAGCATTTTGTCGTAAAATTCAAATGGAGCCAATTCCCATGTTTGCATTTGCTGAATTCCAAAATACATCAAGATGGCCTGCTTTACCCATTCGTTCACTGTCCATTCTTCATTAATTTTTTCAGCCACACGCAAACGGCCTTTGTCCACTTCCTCAATTATCGCACGAACAGTATCAGCATACTGAACATCTTTCAACAATTCACGATCACTCCAAGCAGCAAGTATCTTTTCTTTAAATTCCATTTTATTCAATTTCCGCAAAGTTATGAAAGTTAATGATAGTTGTGGGTTGTGGGTTATGGGTTGACGGTTATGGGTTATGAAATGAAAATAAACCTATAACTCATAACCCACAACTCATAACTATTGAACGATTTCATTAAATTGAACCCATAAATAACTCACCTTGACATCCCCCATCAAAACCGCCATCATCAGTTACGGCATTTCTGCAAAGACATTTCATTTGCCTTTCATCAGAACAAATAAAGGATATGAACTGACTACCATCATGGAACGAAGTGGTGATAGTGCACTGCAGAAATATCCTGGTATCAAAATAGCAAAGACGATAGAAGATGTTGTTGCTGATCCAAATGTAGAACTGGTAATCATAGCGAGTCCAAATACCACCCATTATCCCTATGCGAAAGCAGCGTTACTTGCCGGTAAGCATGTAGTAGTGGAGAAGCCTTTCACCAATACGTTGGAAGAAGCAATGGAATTGGTAGAATTGGCAAAAACGACTGGCAAGATTTGCGCTGTTTACCACAACAGGAGGTATGTGGCAGATTTTCTGACCATGAAGAAAATACTTGGTGATGGATTGCTTGGAGAACCAAGAGAGTTTTTTGCACATTACGATAGGTACAGACCAGATCCAAGGACTTATGGATTATGGCGAGAAGAAACCCTTCCCGGCAGCGGCGTATTCTATGATCTTGGTCCACATTTAATTGACCAGGCATTGGTTCTTTTTGGAATGCCTAAGTCCATAACCGCAGACATTAGAAAAATGAAATCTTATTCCCAGGTCGATGATTTTTTTGATGTAAAACTAGATTACGAAAACTTGATTGTAACACTTCACTCAAGTATGTTGGTAAGAGAAATGGGACCACGATACATGATACACGGCACCAAGGGTTCATTCATTAAAAACGGAGAGGACCCACAAGAAGAATTATTGAAAGCCGGTGTGCTTCCCATCTCAAAGGATTGGGGAAAAGAAGAGGAAGAAAACTTTGGAGTACTTCATACAGAAATCAATGGAGAAGTTGTAAAAAAAAGCTACCCTTCCCTGCAAGGTAGCTTTGGATTTTTTTATAACAACTTGTATGAAACCATTAGAAATAGCACAACATTAAAGGAAACCGCCATGGATGGTTACCAGGTAATCCGACTCATTGAACTTGCTTTCAAGAGCAGTGAAGAAAGAAGAACTATATATATTGATTGATGATGTTCTCCAACCATTCCTGTCTCCCACTGGTCATCTTAGGTTCGCCATGTTTGAATGCATAAGTCCTAAGGTCTTCCAGGCTTAGTTTGCCTTCTTCAAAAAGTCTGCCTTCGCCTGCATCAAATGATGCATATCGGTTTTTCCTGAATTCACGATAAGGAGAATGTTGCATGATTTTATCAGCAACTACCAACGCCCTTGCAAATGAATCCATACCACCAATATGGGCATAAAACAGGTCTTCTGCATCAGTAGAATTTCTACGAATTTTTGCATCAAAATTTACACCCCCACCTGCAAAACCACCAGCATCTAATATAATCAACATGGATTCTACCAATTCGTTGAGCGACATTGGAAACTGATCCGTATCCCAACCATTTTGAGCATCTCCTCTGTTGGCATCGATACTGCCCAACATACCCGCATCAGCTGCTGTTTGTAATTCGTGCTGGAAGGTATGTCCAGCTAGCGTTGCATGGTTAACCTCAATATTCAATTTAAAATCTTGATCCAAACCATGTTGACGCAAAAATCCAATTACAGTAGCAGCATCATAATCATACTGGTGTTTGGTAGGCTCACAGGGTTTAGGTTCAATGAAGAATGTACCTTTGAAACCTTGTTTTCTTGCATAATCTTTTGCCATATGCAGGAAGCGAGCCAAATGTTCTTGCTCGCGTTTCATGTCGGTATTCAACAAAGTCATATACCCTTCTCTTCCACCCCAGAAAACATAATTTTCACCCCCCAATTTGATGGTTGCATCCAATGCGTTTTTTACTTGGGTTGCGGCATGTGTGAGCACATGAAAATCAGGGTTGGTGCTCGCCCCATTCATGTATCGCGGATTAGAGAATACGTTGGCAGTGCCCCACAATAATTTCACACCACTTGCTTTTTGTTTCATCCCTGCATAGTCTACAATTGCAGAGAGGTTGCTTTCGTATGCTGACAAAGAACTGCCTTCGTCCACCAAATCAATATCATGAAAACAATAGTAGGGTATCCCTAATTTAGTAATGAATTCAAATGCTGCATCCATCTTGTCTTTTGCACGATCAACTGCGCCCGGCGCTTGATCCCATGCATATTGCTTGGTACCCGGACCAAATGGATCGGCACCTGTATTGCAGAAACTGTGCCAATAAGCCACAGCAAATCTGAAGTACTCTTTCATGGTTTTTCCACCAATAACTTGATCTTCATTATACCATTTGTAAGCCAATGGATTATCTGAACCAACCCCTTCATATTTGATCTTGCCTATACCAGGAAAAAATTCTTTGTTGCCGAGGGTTATTGACATAATTGTGGGTTGTGGGTTATGAGTTGTGGGTTGTGAGTTGTGGGTTGTGGGTTGTGAGTTGAGAGTTGTGGGTTGTGGGTTATGGGTTATGGGTTTTTGCAAACTATTAAAATGAAAGCTACAATTTTTACTAACTCAAAACTCACAACCCATAACTGTATTTTAACTCACAATATTTGTAAAAATTAAATAAAAAAATTACTTTTCCAATGCTGATAAGCGGATGCATATTGTTCTTGTAAAACTGTTTCTGGCTCAATACGTTCCAGCAATTTCAGTCCCTTGAATGACTCATCCGTTGATGCATACAAGCCTGCCCCAACCCCAGCAGCTCTTGCAGCACCTTGCGCGCCATCGGTATTGAAAAGCTCGATGGTGGCGCCGGTGGTATTGGCAAACGCTTCTGCAAAAACCGGACTCAAAAACATATTTGCTTTACCCGCGCGTACAGTACTTATTTGCAGCCCCATAGCCATCATAATTTCAATGCCATAAAAAAGCGAGAAAACAATGCCTTCTTGCGCAGCTCTGGAGAGATGCTGCTGTTGGTGTCTGTTGAATTGCAGGTTTCTTATCATTGACCCTGCTTCTTTATTTTCTAAAACACGTTCAGCACCATTTCCAAATGGATAACACAGCAGACCATCAGCACCAATGGGTGCAGCAGCAGCAAGTGCATTCATTTCTGGATAAGTCAGACTCTGAAAAATATTTTTTTGCATCCAGCTATTCAAGATACCGGTGCCATTTATACAAAGCAATACACCGTATCGTTTTTTATCAGGCTGATGATTGACGTGCACAAATGTATTTACCCTCGATTTTGGATCATAAGCAGGTTCATCAATTACACCATACACAACACCAGACGTACCGGCAGTAGCGGCAATTTCACCAGGCTCCAAAACATTAAGCGAATAGGCATTGTTTGGTTGATCACCAGCGCGGTAAGCAATCGGAGTACCTGCTTTCAAACCCAACTCTTTCGCAACAGCGCTTGATAGATTTCCTTGATTCCCAAATTGAGGGACGGTCTTACAAATTAAAGCCTCGTCAATACCATAGTAATTGAGTAGGTCGGTAGCAATTGATTCGCTTTGCACATCCCACATGACCCCCTCAGAGAGTCCAGAAATGGTTGTATTCATTTCGCCCGTGAGTCTATAGGCAATATAATCACCAGGCAACATCACTTTATAAATGCGCTTGTATACTTCCGGAAGATTATCTTTTACCCATTTCAATTTTGAGGTAGTGAGGTTTCCAGGAGAATTGAGGTAATGTTGCAAACAAAATTCCTCCCCCATATCTGCAAACGCCTGATTTCCCTGACTTACCGCTCTACTATCACACCAAATGATGGAGTTCATTACGGGTTCCCCATTTTTATCAACCGCAACCAATCCGTGCATTTGGTAAGAAATCCCAATGGCCACAACAGCCTCTGAAGAGAAATCTAACTCATTTTTCAACTCGGAAAAAGCATGCTTAAAGGCTTCCCACCACTTACTCGGATCTTGCTCTGCAAATCCTTGTTTTGGTGCATGAATAAGCATCTCTGTTTTTGGCGCATATGCACTGCCCAAACAAACACCGGTCTGTACCTCAACCACCGCACATTTTACAGAGGAGGAACCAATATCAATTCCCAAAAGCAATTCCATAGTTTAATCGTTTATTTCAAAGCAGTGATTTTACAAATCCTATTGACTGTTTTTGCAATATAATATATTGGAGGCAAACAAATTTTTATCCCTGAAATGCAGGATATCGAAAGATTAGTCTAAAAAATGAACCAACCACCCCGGCACTTGTTACGAATTTGGGAAAAATGAGGTTTAAAGTCTCCCCAATTGATCCACATACTTTCTACTACGCTTTAAATTGATGAAATTTGCGCAATTAAACGAACGAGGATTATGCAAGAGGAAAATGACAACATATTAGAACAGGTAACCTCATCGGAATACAAATACGGTTTTGTTACCCAGATTGAGTCCGATGAGGCTCCGATGGGATTGTCTGAGGACACCGTTAGGTTTATTTCTGCAAAGAAAAAAGAACCAAGCTGGATGCTTGATTACAGGCTAAAAGCATATAAACATTGGCTGACCATGGAAGAACCAACTTGGCCAAATGTTACCTATCCAAAAATAAATTTCCAAGACATTATTTTTTATTCTGCTCCAAAGCAAAAAGTTTCACTAACAAGCCTGGATGAAATAGATCCTGAATTAAGGGAGACTTTTGAAAAATTGGGTATCTCCTTAAATGAACAGAAGAGACTTAGTGGAGTAGCTGTTGATGCGGTGATGGATTCGATTTCAGTGGCCACCACGTTCAAAGAAGAGTTATCCAAAGTGGGTGTCATTTTTTGTTCCATGAGCGAAGCCGTACAGGAACATCCGGAATTGATTCAAAAATACCTGGGTTCTGTAGTACCGGCAACCGATAACTATTTCACCGCTTTAAACTCTGCTGTATTCAGCGATGGTTCTTTCTGTTATATCCCTAAAGGCGTTAGGTGCCCCATGGAGCTGTCCACTTATTTTAGAATCAATGCAGCAAATACGGGACAGTTCGAAAGAACACTGATTGTTGCCGAAGAGGGAAGCTATGTGAGTTATTTGGAAGGATGTACTGCGCCAATGCGTGATGAAAATCAATTGCACGCAGCTGTTGTGGAATTGGTTGCTATGGAAAAAGCAGAAATAAAATATTCTACTGTACAGAACTGGTATCCTGGTGATAAAGAAGGTAAAGGTGGTATTTACAATTTTGTAACCAAGAGAGGAATTTGTGCAGGCGATCATTCAAAGATATCCTGGACACAGGTGGAGACGGGTTCAAGTATCACCTGGAAATATCCAAGTGTGATCCTTAAAGGTGATTACAGCATTGGAGAATTTTATTCTGTAGCCGTAACCAACAACTACCAGCAGGCAGACACAGGAACCAAGATGATCCACCTTGGTAAGAATACCAGAAGCAGAATTGTTTCCAAGGGTATTTCCGCAGGCCGCAGTCAAAATTCTTATAGAGGATTGGTAAGTGTGGCCAAAAAAGCAAGAAATGCTAAAAATTTCTCACAATGTGATTCCATGTTGCTGGGCGATCGTTGCGGCGCACATACCTTCCCTTACATAGAAGTAAAAAACAATACTGCAGTTGTAGAACATGAGGCAACTACTTCAAAAATTGGCGAGGACCAAATATTCTACTGTAACCAAAGAGGCATCGATACAGAAACTGCTGTTGCGCTAATCATCAATGGATTTGCGAAAGAGGTGATGAACCAACTACCCATGGAATTTGCAGTAGAAGCCCAGAAGCTTCTTGCAATTAGTTTGGAAGGAAGTGTGGGTTAATAATTAAAATAAAGACAAATAGACTATATGTTAAAGATTGAAAATCTAGAAGCAAGAATTGAAGAAAAAGAAATTTTAAAAGGAATCAATCTCGATATAAAACCTGGTGAGATACATGCCATAATGGGACCAAACGGTTCAGGAAAAAGTAC
>CAMDFC010000051.1 GCA_945897185.1 Chitinophaga pinensis
GTATTGGGATCATCATTCAGCCACGAATTACTGCAATTAATGTTCACCTTACCCTATCTCAAAATTGAGTTACTGGTAAATAGAGAGATCGCACACAGACAAACAGCATCAACCTGGTTAAAAAAACTTACAGCTGCTGGTATTGTAAAGCCACAAAAAATTGGAAGAACAACTTATTACGTTAACTACAAGTTGATGGAGTTAATGATAAGTAATTAAAAATAGTTGATCAATAATGAAAGATTTAATCAGTTAATCAGAAAGTTGCTGGTTCAAGTCTAGTAAGTAGAGCACGCTTAGTCAAATCAATATTTATAAGATGGAAGCAAAGTTTTGATGAAGCAAGAAAATAGTATAGTTATGTGCCAATTTCTAAAATATCAATAAATATTTATCCCTGTAACAAACTCCTATTAAGTTCTTTCAAATTCCTACAACCGCTTAACGCCATACCAAGATCAAGCTCTTCTCTGAGCATTGACAATGCTTTTTCAACACCCTGCTGACCACCAGCCGCTAAACCCCACAATACTGGTCTGCCAACTAAAACGGCTTTAGCACCTTGAGCTAGTGCTTTCATTGCATCAGTACCTCTTCGGATACCGCCATCCATCAGTACAGTTGCATGATTACCTACTGCATCAACAATAGCAGGTAAAACATCAATAGTTGCAGGAGCACTATCCATTTGTCGTCCACCATGATTAGAAACAAGAATGCCTTTAATGCCATGTTCTGTTGCTTTTATAGCATCATCAACCCTGCAGACTCCTTTAATAATGATGGGCAATTTGGTAATAGTAGCTAGCCATTCAAGGTCTTTCCATTGTAATGTAGCATCAAGCACCCATGAAAATGACTGTCCCAGTCCAGCACCAGTTTGACCTTTTGCAATTCCGTCTTGCTGATATTTGACTAAGTTAATGGCAGAAAGTCCTGGTGGAAGATGAAATCCATTTCTAACATCACGCTCTCTGCGACCCCAAAGAGGTGTATCCACTGTAACAACTAGGGCCTTTGCGCCTGCACTTTCCGCTCTTGCAACTAGATCGCGTGTATACTCTCTTTGCTTGTTTATGTAAAGTTGAAACCAAAAAGTTTTATTCGTTGCTTCTGCTACCTCTTCAATAGTTGTAGTAGAAAGACTACTTAATGTCATAATAGTTTTGGCCTTTAACGCTGCGCGGCCTGTTGCCAACTCCCCATCTGGATGTGCAAGTTTATGAAATGCAGTCGGAGCAACTAGAATCGGAAAGTCTATGTGCTGTCCAAAAATTGTTGTAGAAAGATCTCTTTTTTCTACATCCACCAATATCTTATAATGAATTTTCAATTTTTCAAAGGATTCCCTATTTGCCTTTAAAGTTGTTTCATCCCATGCACCACTACGATAATAATCATATGCAAGTACAGGCAATCTCTCCTTAGCAAGTCGCTCTAAGTCAAAAATATTAAGAACATCCAATGGGATATCAGGATCTTGACTATTGGCAAAAGACTTTATAGATGGCTGAATTTTAGCATTCAATGACGAACCTGTAGCCAGGCCCCCAGCAGCCATAAATGTCTTTTTCAAAAAATCACTGCGTTCCATAATGTATGTTTATAAATGAAATATAAATATATATTGAGTCAATCCAGTTAAAATTTATCCACTTTGCTTCCTGTAAAGCATTCATCAGCATTTTGAATTTCTTGATATCGTTATTAGTCACTTTCCTTTTTATCTTTTTATTACCAGAATCAATCCATTTTTTGGTATTCAATTTAATCTCCTATTTAGCAGTAAGGGTAATGTTGGGATATAGGTCATTTAAATTCTTAAACATTGGATTGCACTGTGATTCTTTTAATAATTTAAATGCTTGTCGGAAAATTGAATTAATTTATAAGCAAAATGAATTAATTGAAAAATATTGATATACTCACTTTTATTATTTACTTCCTTTTGTTTTCCATTATCGGATTGGTTGCTGGAAGAAAACGTAAAAGTAACGCAGCTGATTTCTTTATTCAGCAAAATAAATTGCCCTGGTACCTTATTGGATTTTCCTATATAGCAGCAGGGGCAAGCAGTGAGCAGTTTATTGGAACAGTCGGTTCTGTATATAGCCGAGGCATGGTTATAGCCAATTGGGAATGGGGAAATGCAATTCCTATTATGGTAATGGTAGTTTTTTTCATACCCTATTATCTGAAAAACAAAATTGTGACTATTCCTGAATTTCTAGAGAAACGTTTCAACACGAAAGTTAAACTGCTTTTTGCTTTCATTTCAATCCTCATATATGTTTTCATCAATCTTGCCGGGGTCTTGTATACGGGAGCATATGCCATGAGCGGAATCTTGGGTATTAATATGTATTTGTGTATCGGATTCATTATAACAATTGTTGGATTTTTTGTCATTTATGGCGGCATGGCTTCAATTGCATGGACAAATGTAATGCAGGCGCTTATGCTTATCGGAAGCGGGATCACCATCTTTATCATTGGACTATTTACAGTTCCCGGAGGTTGGGAAACCATCATCGGAAGCGGCCCACGGGCAAATTTGATCAAACCTATTGATGATCCGGATGTTCCCTGGACTGCCATTCTTGTTTTAATGTTCTCAACCAATATCTGGTATTATTGTACCAATCAGCATATCAATCAAACAACTTTAGGTGCAAAAAATGAATGGCATGCAAAAATGGGAATTATTTTCGCCGGATTGCTATGGATAATCATTCCATTCGCAGATGTTTTCCCCGGATTAATCGCCTATGCTTTGGAACCTAATCTTCCATCACCAGATGGTGCCTTTATCTATGTAGTAGACAGGCTTATACCTGCTGGCGGGGCAGGTATAATATATGGAGTCTTAATTTTTTCTGTCGTTTCATCCATCCAATCAGGAATTAACGCAGTATCTTCTATATTTATATTTAACATATACAAGGAGTTGATCAATAAGCATGCGACTGAACAGAAATTAATAAAAACAGGCAGGTTCTTTGCAGCTGCAGTGTTGATCATTGGCGCATTTTATGCCCCGATTGTAGGCAGCTTTTCACATATATTCGACTTTTTTCAGCAATGTTGGGTATTTGTTGCGGCCCCGATATCAATTACTTTTTTATTAAGTATGATCACCAAAAGAATTAATTCAAAACTTGCATTCATACTTTTGATGCTCACCTTCCCGATGTTTTTAGCTCCTTATGCCGTAAAGGAAATCGGGATAACCATGAATATTTACAACCTGGCTGGATTAGTATGGGCCAGCCTTATAGTATTTGCCATTTTTTACATGTTCCTCTTTAATCAAGAACCTGTTTCTAAGAATGATGATGCAATCGGGATATATGTAAAAGACACAGCAGAAATTCAAATGCCATGGTACAAATCAATTGCATTTTGGGGTAGCATTATGGTCCTTGCTTATTTAACCATTTATATAATTTTTTGGTAAACGTTATGAGTATTTCAAAGTTTTTATCAGGTAAGTATGAAATCATCCGACTCGAAAGCTCCACTTTACGTGTGGATGTTGCACCTGCTGTTGGAGGAAAAATAATCAGTATTTATTCCAAAACACTCTCCAAAGAATTCCTATGGACAAACGATGCATTAGAACTGCAGTCCTATCCAGTTGGTACATCTTTTGACCCTTTTTTCTTCGGCGGATTTGATGAACTACTGCCCTGTGATTTGCCTGAAAAGATTCAAGGTGTTGATTATCCTGATCATGGAGAGCTTTGGACGCTTGATTTGAATTATGACACAAATGGTAATGAACTGAGGTTATTCAAAAAGCTACCATTAAGTGAATTGTACTATGAAAAAATAATTACCATCGATGAGTCTGAACCGTTAATTCATACCGATTACAACATCAGAAATGATGCTCCCTCTGTTAGGAATTTCCTTTGGAAATTACATGCAGCAGTTAATATACAGGAAGGCGATCAGTTAGCATGTTTTGTTGGTAAAGGCGAGGTTGCTGATACAGCATATTCTCGGTTTAATTCTTTGGAACCTTTTACATGGCCAATAATTGAAGGTACAGATGCTTCAATAGTACCGGCAAAAAACGGAACGATGGACTTTTTTTATCTCTATGAAATTCAGAAAGGAGAGATGAGTTTAATCAGCGAAAAAGAGGATTCGAAATTCACCATTATTTTTGATACTGAAGTATTTCCATATCTCTGGTATTTTGCTTCATATGGTGGTTTTCTAGATCACTACTCTGCAGTGCTCGAACCTGCTACAACAATGCCGATATCGGTCAACGATGCTATCGATTTAAAACAATGTTCAGTACTTCTACCAGGAGAAATGATAAAAACAAGGGTTTCTGTTTATGCAGGAAGCTTGAACAAAAAATCATAAATGAATTAAAATGGAACGAAAAAAAGCCTTGATAACAGGTGCAGCATCAGGTATCGGCAAAGCAACGGCCTTAAGGTTTGTATCAGAGGGCTATGATGTTTTTCTGAATGACCAGAACGAAGAGAGACTAAATGCAGTATTTAGTCGGCTTAGCGAAGGCAATCATCTGATCCTTGCAGGTAATTATGCCGATGAGGCTGTGATTGCAAAAGCTGAAAAATTGATCCAAGACGAGTGGGGTTCCCTTGATGTTTTGGTTAACTGTGCAGGATTATTCGAGCAGGTCCATTTGGTGAATTCAACACTTGACGAATGGCATAAAATATTTGACATCATGGTAAACGGAGCCATACTTACCACAAGACTGTCTGCGAAATTCATGTCGGCTGGAGGAAGCATTGTTCATATTACCTCAATACATGGTACCCATGTTGAATTAGGAGCAAGCAGCTATGCTACAGCAAAAGCAGCCATCAACCAGTATTGCAGATCAGCAGCTCTGGAACTTGCAAATAATAAGATTAGGGTAAATGGCATAGCTCCAGGATATATAAATACGCCCATGTCCATTGTTAACGGAGTAAATGAAAATGATAGCCCTTTGTTTCACCAGAAATATGTCATTGGAGACCTGATGCCCATGCGAAGATCGGCTGAACCTGAAGAAATAGCAGGTGTTGCATTTTTTTTAGCTGGAAAAGATGCATCCTACATTACCGGCCAAATCATTGTTGTTGATGGTGGATTGACACTTACATTTTAAACCTTGATCAGACTATGAAAATTGAAGCAGTTGATTTATTCTACTTGTCGATGCCTAAAGTTTTAGATATCGGTGATGGCAGCCAGGATGCTTTGTTAGTAAGGATCCGGGCAGGAGACTATGAAGGCTGGGGTGAGTGCGAAGCTTCCCCATTGACTTCCATTGCAAGTTTTGTCGCACCCATGTCACACAGTGCCTGCAAACCGGTTAAATATTCAGTTGAAGGCAAAAACATAAATGACATAGCTGATATCTACAATATATCTAAACTGGTCTATGAAAATTCATTCGATTTGTTACAGGCCGATCACATGCTCTCAGGCATTGATATCGCGCTTTGGGATTTGCTGGGCAAAATAAAGCAGGCAACTGTTTATTCCTTATTGGGATACAAAAAGGCATATCCCAAATTACCCTACGCCTCCCAGCTTTTTGGAAATACACCTGAAGAAACATTTTTAAAAGCCAAGAAATCATTTGACATGGGTTTCAAAGCAGTAAAGTTTGGCTGGGGTCCATTTGGCAAGGGAACACTTGAGGAAGATGTGGCACAATTAAGAGCAGCCCGTGAAGGTCTGGGTAAGGATATTCATTTAATGATTGATGCAGGAACTGTTTGGATTGATAATAACACCGATGCCAGCAAAAGACTAAATGCGCTTAAAGAAATAAATGCATATTGTCTTGAAGAACCTTTTATAAATGGAGAATTAGCAGCATACAAACAACTTTCTACAGCTTCACCTCTCTGTCCACTGGCAGCCGGTGAAGGTTGCCACAATTATGCACAGGCAGCTGCAATGATTGAATATGCTGGCCTGCGCTTCATTCAAATTGATACAGGGCGCATTGGTGGTATTACAGCTGCAAAACGGGTTGCCGATCTTGCCAAGGCAAAAGGGGTGACATTTATCAATCATACCTTTACCTCACACCTGGCCTTGAGTGCATCGCTTCAACCCTATGCTGGTATAAAAGATGATCTTATTTGTGAATATCCGGTTGAATCACAACAACTGGCGCTGGATATAACCAAAGAAAAAATACTTCCAGATTCAAACGGGATGATTCATGTTCCTGATTTGCCTGGACTCGGCATGACGGTAGATACCGAAAAACTTAGACCCTATCTGGTTGATGTAGAAATCAATGTAAATGGAAATAACATTTATAAAACAACAGCACTTTAGAAATCTCGCCCGATATTTGAAAGCAGTTGATGTGGATGAACGCTGGATTGAGGGATTAGAAAACTAGAAACAGAAATTTATTAATCTTTAATTATCAAACAATCATTATGGTTAAAAATGATTTCGAAAATCAAGTTGCCATTGTAACAGGCGGAGCAGATGGACTTGGAAAAGCGATTGCCAACAAGCTTGGATTGCAAGGTGTTGCCATTGCCCTTTTCGATATAAACCCGACTCAATTGCAAAGCACAACTGAATCACTGGTCGCACAGGGTATAAAAGTCCGATCATTTGTCGTAGATGTTGCGAATGAAAAGGAAATCATTGATGCTGTTGATAAGGTTGAGAAGGAGTTTAATAAAATTGATATAATGGTGCATTGCGCAGGAATTGTTGGTCCAACAAACACAAAAATTACAGCATATCCAACTGATGAATTTGACAAAATTGTAGCAGTAAATTTGAAGGGAAGCTTTCTAATTACCAAATACACGATCCAGAAAATGGAAAAGAATAATTATGGAAGAATACTCCTTATTTCATCTATTGCTGGAAAAGAAGGAAACCCGGGAATGGTCGGCTACTCTTCAACGAAAGCAGGCGTTATCGGGCTTGTAAAGGGTGTTGCCAAGGAATATGCTACTTCGGGAATTTTAATAAACGGACTGGCTCCCGCAGTAATCAAGACCACTATGAATAAGAATACAGCACCCGAACAATTAGCATACATGACAGCAAAAATTCCAATGGCCAGGTTGGGTGAGCCGGAAGAAGTAGCTGAAATGGCATCGTTTATTGTTTCAAGTAAGAATAGTTTTTCTACTGGTTTTATATTTGATATTTCGGGAGGCAGGGCGACTTATTAAATATTTCATAATGGTTACAAACTACCTACATTTTAATATACTGGTGAAATATTGTATAACTATTGTTCTTCTATATTGTATACATCCTGCTTTGGGAAAGGAGAAAGTATTTCGCATTGGTGTGGCCGGGCTAAATCATGGCCACGTGGGTTGGGTTTTTGAAGCCAATAAGCGTTCTGATATTGAAATTGTTGGCATTGCTGAACCTAACCGAGCATTAGCTGAACGTTATATTCTAGCCCATGGGTTATCAATAGATTTGATTTTTGCGTCTCTCGAGGAGATGTTGGAAAAGACTAAACCTGAGGCAGTCACTGGCTTTGGAACAACCTTTGCTCATTTGGAAATTGTACAGTTATGTGCTCCTCGTGGTATACATGTAATGGTGGAAAAGCCTCTTGCGGTCAGTTTGGCACATGCCAAAGAAATGGCAAACCTTGCCCAGAAATATCAAATCCATCTGCTGACGAATTACGAAACTTCTTGGTATGCTACCAATGAAAAATTATACCAACTATTTAAGGCTGGGCAAATTGGCGAAGCAAGAAAAATAGTCGTCCGTGATGGTCACCGAGGTCCCAAAAAAATTGGAGTAAAACCTGAATTTTTAGAATGGCTGACCGATTTGGAATTGAACGGAGCAGGAGCGCTTATGGATTTTGGTTGCTATGGCGCGAACCTTAGCACTTGGCTTTTGGATGGGAAGAGGCCAATTTCGGTCACTGCAGTTACCCAGCAACTTAACCCTAATGATAATCCTAAAGTGGAGGATGAGGCAACCATTATTTTGACTTATCCAACTTCTCAAACGATAATTGAAGCTTCGTGGAACTGGCCAATTGGAAGAAAAGATATGGAAGTTTACGGCATGACTGGAGCTATTTTTTCTGACAATGCCAAAAAACTTCGAGTTCGAATGGCAAAAGGTTATGATGGATTTGAAGAGGAAAAATTTGAGTTGAATACTCGACAGAAGCCGTTTGATGATCCCTTCTCTGTTTTGAAAGCGGTGGTTTGGGGGAAAATAAAACTTACTGCATTTGATCTCTATAGTTTAGAAAATAACTTGATTGTTATGGAGATTCTGGAAGCAGCTAAAAAGAGTGCAGCTTCCGGGAAAACAGTTTTCCTTTCAAAATAAATTATTAGGTTTTCAATCTTTGGATATACAGGAGGTTTCAAAAAGATTAAGTTTTACTTCGGCAATTTCAAACTAAGACCAACTCCTTAATTTCATGATAGTCGCATAGTCAATCATCGTATTATAATAGCATCTTTCATCTTTAATGGGAGCTGATTAAAATATAAATGGGTTATACCCAAACAGTTAACCCTTTCTTTTTAAATAACAATCAAGCCAACTTCATAAACTGTTCTTCAAGTTTTACATTGAAGTTAATTTCAGCTTTTAGAGCTCTAAACACTTTGATAATAGTATCAATAGTTGCACTATTGGTGCTGCTTTCCAGTTTTGAAATCTGTGATTTTTGTACACCTATAAGTTGACCTAGTTGCTCCTGTGTTAAGTTACGTTCTTGTCTTGCCTGTTTGATCATCCTCCCCAAAACATCCATCCGTAACTCATATTCGTATTTTTCTCTTTCGACTGTGCCATTTTTACCGATATACTTGTCTTTCATTTCAGAAAGCGAATAAGATTTCATTTGTTTCGTTGCCATCTGATTATTTTTTTGTTTTGTTTTGAAAATACCTATCTCTGATTTTAACTGCTCTATCAATTTCTTTGGAGGGCACTTTGTCTACTTTTTTAATAAACCCATGTGTCGCAAAAACCAATGTTTCCTTTCCATCATTTTTATCCCAAAATGCGAGTAACCTGATTTGAAGTCCGGCATATAAGGCTCTGAATTCTCAAATTTCACTTTGCAGTTTCTTGAAAAGCTTCGGATCATTTGTTTGTTCAGCCAAATCGATATTGTAAAAGACTTTTCTGATGGTTTTGGCATCAAGTTGAGCAATAAACTTATCAGCCTCTTCTAGAAAACGTGTCTCAAAATATCTCATAAGTTCACTGCTGGTTCAATCAATCAAAATTACAATAAGTTTCCAAATTTAGCAACTTTTATCATCTAACTCCTATGGGAATTCCGTTGATTTCAATGATCTCGAGGGTGGCCATTTCCCAATAAATCAGGCAGTTTAAAAATTAAAAAGCTTCCCCAATGAAAAAATAGTACCCATTACCCTCACGTGTAAATGCAATATCAAAACGCACAAAAATATCTTTTGATTTGAAGATGAGGTACCTGGCTCCAAAGCCTCCGGCCATTTTTAATTGTGATGACAACAGCGTATTTGCAGTTGGCGCAACTGTAGCAGTGGAAACAAATGCAGCTGCACCCCATCTGTTGCTGAATGCAAATGGAAGAAACCTGTATTCCGCTTGAGTAACAAGCATGTTCTTGTCTCTGAATCTTCCTAAATAATACCCACGCATCATGCTCTCTCCTCCCATCATGGCCATTTGGTTGAAAGGAACATCGCCCTTATTCAACAATGCAGATCCTTGCAGTGCTAACACATCTTTTGGATTAAATCCTTTTCTAAAATAACGGACATCAAACTGAGTACTGCGAAACGAATTGGTGCTGCCAAGAGATGCAGAATAGTTCAGAAAAGCAAGTTCGGCAAACAAACCTTCCCTTACGTTCATTACATTTTTTCTATTATCATAAACCAAGCCTACCCCTAATCCCATGTTACTCGACCCTTTGTATCCGGTTGGATAGTCATAATTCACTGGATCAGTTTTAGAAAATGTAACGTTGTACATTTTTTGAAAATCAAACTCCGCTCCAGCATAAAAATTTCCTTTTACTTTTCTAAGTACCCTTTCACGAAGCTGAACATTGGTGTTGTTCACTATGGCATATCCTTTTTCAGGAGCTGCAATTCCATTACCGTAATACTTCATGGGGAAGAACTGAAACTTTCCCTTTCCTAGGAAAAACCATTTTTCGCCATCCCCATAAATGGCATGCTCCAACCAAATTCCATATTGTTTTTCTGCAGTATAAAAACTAAATGTATTGATCTCACTGAGTCTGTTCTTTTTATCATTCTTGGCGTAAAAAAGTAATAGACCAACCAGCCCTACTTCAGTTCTCGTTTCAGGGGTATAAGCCAGCGTGGGATAAACAAGAAAATTGGCTTTCCCCGAACTGTCCTCGAACTTATCTGAAAAGGATTCTTTCTTATCAGCGATGAATTCCTTCAATTTTTGACCGTTAACTTCAAGAGTTACCGAATTGCAGAACAGAATAATCAAGAAATACTTAGTCAATTTACACACATATCCCATCTCTTCTTTGTTTGAAATTTCTCATAATGAAATTCTAAGTTAAGCGTCTTTAAAATATAAGTTGTGTTGAAAAGAAAAAAAGTGTTGGCGCGGATGTTCAAATTACTTTTTATTTTGAGCATAGCGGCTATTTAAATGTAATTTAGAAATTAAATCAGTGGATACACCTTTTGATTATAAAGCAAAGGAATGTCCATCGGTTTACCTGTTCATGAATTCTCTTATTTATGCTGACAAACATCATCCCAAAACTACCGATGCGAGATCAATTCCAGACAAAGGAATTTTATATTAACCAATTGGGCTTTGAACCAATTGGCGATTACGGGAACTATCTTCTTCTTAGAAAAGAGGGAATAGAAATTCATTTTTTTGAATTTAAAGACCTCAACCCAAAAGAAAATTATGGACAAGTATATATTAGGCTAGATAGCATTGATGAACTTTACAAAGAATTACTTGAGAAAAATATTCCCATTCATCCAAATAGTCCATTAGAAATAAAACCATGGGGACAAAAAGAGTTCGCACTTCTTGATCCGGATAATAACCTGCTCACATTTGGACAAAAAATCGAGATCTAGTGGGCAAACAATTGCTTCCAATTGTTGTTTACTATAAATGGGCAATGCTTTTTTGAGGGCCAATTGGGAGAACCTAATTATGGCCAATTATGAAATAGAACCACCTGCTTTAGCACCGTATTTACCTAAAGGAGTTGAGCTGGATTATTACAACAACAAAACCTACGTTAGTCTAGTTGGATTTATGTTCAAGAACACTAGATTATTTGGCGTCCCAATCCCATTTTTTGGATCTTTCGAAGAGATCAATCTGAGATTTTACGTTAAAAAAGTAGAAAATAGAAAAATCAAAAAAGGTGTTGTATTTATTAATGAAACAGTCCCTTTTAAAATTGTAGCGTTACTTGCAAACAAGTTATACAAGGAACATTATATATCTATCCCAACCAGAAATTCAATTGATATTACAGAAAACAAGGACATAAAATATGAGTGGAAAATAAATAACAGGTGGAACTCTTTGGCAGTAAAATCCGATACAAATAGATATAAAATAGAGCAAGGCACCATAGAGGAATTTATCTTCGAACGTTATTTTGGGTTTACGAAATTATCGGAGTCTAGTACACAAGAATACCAAATACACCACCCAAAGTGGATGACACATAAAATTCTGAATACCCATATAGATTGTGATTTTAGGTCAATGTATGGAGAAGCTTTTTCAGGACTAGAAAATCAAACACCGGATTCAATCATCCTAGCAGAGGGCTCTCAGGTGAGTGTGAATTGGAAACGAGAGCAATTCTAAAATGACATGTCGTTTAATGTAAAAATTTAAAGAAGAATAAGGTATACAACAAATAGGAGAACAGCATAGTAATCCCATTGCTCAAAAAATTGACCCAATGGTTATCGAGCCATGCTTCGCCCTTAACCAATTGGGCTTGGGCATCAACATCTAGAAACTCTATCCAGGTATCGCCCTGCCTCCACAAAGCCTGCCAGCGGCTGCCCATGAAACTATCAAGCAACATTCCTATCATGCCTGTGGTAACTACCCACAACAATTGAATTGTTGTAACTGGTAAAATAAAATGCAACATAGCTGCCAATAACAACAAAGCAATAAAACCACCTGTTGTTCCTGCAACAGAAATGCCTCCCGATAAACCCGGTTGCATCACACGAAAATTGAGTATGTTATATGTCTTCCCTCGAATGGCAGTCCCTACTTCACTGCTTATCGTATCGCAAATGCTTATTGCAAAAGAACACCAAGCAAGCAGTTGCCAATGAAACTGATCGGTTAATCCATACAGCATGTAGAATACCACCCCAATCCAACCATTTGAAAATACCTGTTGGGCTGTTCTTTTATCAGAACCATGTTTTGCATGAAACAATCGTCCAGCAAGAGATCCTGCTACTAAAAGAAAAATTGGCGCGGACAATGCTTTCCATCCTCCACTCATCCACAACATAGCTGCCATCCATACTGCGGCCCACCAACCTGTTTGATCTAACCATTTTTTATGAAGAACTATCCATGCAAGAAAGATTAAAAATAGAACAACAACCAAAATCCAAATCCAAGATCCTAAGTGAGGTGTATTAAGCACCAATTGTATCCATGCTACCGTAAAAATGGGCAGAAAAAAATTATCACTTCCTCTCCATGAAAACAGCTCTGTTAATGTTGGTAAGATTGAAAACAAAATCCACCATCCTACATGCAAATCTGGAAAACGAATACCCATGCAAATAAATGCAGTAATAAAAAATGCAAATGCTCCTTGGTAGGATTTCGTTTCTGATAAAAAACTGTATTTAGGTGACCCCCATTTTCGGCCTACCCATCCGGCACTTGCATCACTTACTGCTAAAACCCAAGCTGCAGTTGCAACCCAAGCTGTGGGAGCTCCCAACATCAATAATCCTCCAAGCGAAATAGGAAACAAGGCAATTCCATATGAAGATTCTTGCTGTAACCCCCATTTGAATTTTATAAGTATTCCTATCAAAAGCATTCCTATTGCAACCAGGATCATACCAAGATTATAGGATGCTAGACCTTTATCAATGATCCACGCAGTTGTTCCTATTGCGATAAGATGCAATAATTTTCTTCCTAAAAAATATTCTAACCAATTTCTCCTAATGGCATACTCGATAAGAATGGTAACCATCAAAATAGATACCCCTGCCAAAGAAAAAAGGACGAATGACGACATGCAAATAGATAATGCGTAATTTAACCAAATGTTTTTGAAAGAACTGGAAGATTATCCTTGGTTTCCCTCCTACTTGCGTAAAATACAATTGGAATATGTGGGATGGATCAGTGTCCAGTTGAGATTGTATCATCCTCTACTGAAACTGCTACAACAGTTTCCTTCAAATAAGTGGATCGACTTAGCCAGTGGAAGTGGATGGCCTGCGTTTTATCTCCAAAAAAATGCCTCACATCAAATTCATTATACATTAACCGATTTATATCCTGAATCTGTTTCAAATGAAGTAAGCAAACATGTAAATGTTGAAGCTGAACCATTCAACCTGCTCGACTTCCAACTTGAAGCCGGTAAACAGTATAGTATGTTCAATGCTTTTCACCATTTCACTACAGCAAAACAAAAAGAAATCATCAAAAAAATAATAGAAGCAAAGTCCAGTTGCATGATTGCAGAAGTGCTCGAACCTTCCTGGCTTTGTTTTCTGCAAGTCACTTTAGCTGCCTTTATTGTACAACCCTTTACAGCCTGGGCAATACGACCATTCTCTATTGTTCGAATGATAACCACTTATATTATACCCATACAGATGATTACTGTCGCCTGGGATGGCTGGCTCTCTGTTTTGAAAAGCAAATCATTAAGTCAGTACAAAGCATTGGTCAGTGATCTTGCCGATAATCAATATTCAATTGAAGTAAAAAGAATAAAACAACTGCGTGGTAACCTTATTGTTATCTTAGCACAACCTAAACCATCATGAACTTA